>JBKJII010000275.1:0-1827 GCA_046598505.1 Caulobacter sp.
GCCGCTGGCCAGCGAGATCGCTGCGGCCGACGTCGGCGCGCGCCTCGAGCAGCTGATGCCGGAGCCCGCTCCGGTGGTGGTTGAAGCCGCGCCCGAGCCTGAACCCGTGCCCCCTCCGGCGCCGACGATGACCGTCGTGGAACTGACCCCGGCGTTCGAGTCTGCGCCTGAGCCCGTCTTCGAACCGGTCGTGGACGTCGCGTCCGGGCCCGAGCTTGAACCGGCGCCGACTCCGCCGTCGTGGCCGACGCAGGACAGCTACCCGCAACCCGAACCGATCGTGCTCGGCAACAACCTGGCCTTCGCCAACGCGGACGCCGACTTCTCGCTGACCCCGGCCCCGGAGATTTCCATCGACCGGGCGCCGGACGACGCCCTGCGCGCCGACCTTCCCGAACCCGCCAACGAGTCGGGGCCCGGCCTGTTCGACGTCACGCCGTCGGCCTTTGTGCTCGAGGGCGCGCCGAGCCGGCCGCTGGTCAACGAAGATCACATTCGCCGTCTGGTCCGTGAGGACGAGATGGCCGAGCTGGGCGGGTTCGACCCTGCCTTTGCCGACATGCCCGTCGAGCCTGTCCGCTTCAGCGGCCTGCCGCTGGTCCTGATGGGCGTCGGCGGTTTGGCGCTGATGGCCGGCGGCCTGGCGGTCGGCCTGACCGCCGGCGACGGCGATGGCCTGATGAGTGTTCGCAATCTGGGCTGGCTTCTGGCCGTAGGCGGCATCGGCCTTACGGGCGGCGCCATCTACAACGCCCTGAACAAATTCCTCGGCGCTCCGCTGGACGACGAGGACGAGGAAGTAACCGAGGCGGAGTCGCAGCCTCAAGCGTAACCCGCGTGCAGTATGGGGATAGCGTTGGCGCCTCGCGGGCTTGCTCGCGAGGCGTCGTGCGTTCGGGGTAGTGCACGGGGACATGGACTTCAGTACGGGTCCCCTGCGGCCGGTTCATTCCGGCCTGTGCGGGCCGCTTTTGGCAAGATGCTGGTGGTGCGCCAAGGGCGTGAACGGCAGGGGACACGCACTGAAGGGCATGTCCCTGTTCAAACGTCGTGCTATTTCCACCCCATGACCCAATCCGGACCCGCCATGGATTTCGGCCTCGGCGAGACCGCCGACGCCATCCGCGACATCACCGCCCGCTTCGCCGCCGACCGCATCGCGCCGATCGCCGCAAAGATCGACGCGGACAACGCCTTCCCCCGCGAGCTGTGGCCGCAGATGGGCGACCTCGGCCTGCATGGCATCACCGTCGAGGAAGAGTTCGGCGGCCTGGGCCTGGGCTACCTCGAGCACGTCGTGGCAATGGAGGAGATCAGCCGCGCCTCGGCCTCTGTCGGCCTCAGCTACGGCGCCCACTCCAACCTCTGCATCAACCAGATCCGCCGCTGGGCCAGTCCCGAGCAAAAGCAGCGCTACCTGCCCAAACTGATCACTGGCGAGCACGTCGGCGCCCTGGCCATGAGCGAGGCCGGCTCCGGCTCGGACGTGGTCTCGATGAAACTGCGCGCCGACCGCAAGGGCGACCGGTTCGTGCTCAACGGCACGAAGTTCTGGATCACCAACGCCCCGCACGCCGACACCCTGGTGGTCTACGCCAAGTCGGCGCCGGAAGAGGGCAGCCGCGGCATCACCGCCTTCCTGATCGAGAAGGGCATGACGGGCTTCAGCGTCAGCAAGAAGCTCGACAAGATGGGCATGCGCGGCTCGGACACCGCCGAGCTGGTGTTCGAGGACTGCGAAGTTCCGGAAGAGAACATCATGGGCCCGTTCAACGGCGGGGTCGGGGTGCTGATGAGCGGTCTCGACTATGAGCGCGCCGTGCTGGC
>JBKJII010000350.1:0-18409 GCA_046598505.1 Caulobacter sp.
GTGACTTGTTGACCAGTGTCCTGCTCGCCGCCTCAGACGGCTGTTCCCTTCACCTGCAGCGTGGCGGGTCAGGGCCGACAATTGTCCTGTGCCACGGGTTTCCCGACTACTGGCGCGGGTGGCAATCCCAGTTGGAGACACTGAGCGAGCAGTTCACAGTGATCGCTCCCGACGGACGAGGCTGCAATCTCTCCGGCAAGCCGAAGGACCTCTCCGCATATCGGCTGGACCGACTGACGGCCGACTTGGACGACATTCTCGCCTCGCAAGCGGGCGGCCAGCAGGTGCTCTTGGTCGGTCACGACTGGGGCGGCGCCGTGGCCTGGGCCTATGCGGCGGCCCGGCCGGAACGGCTCGCCGGTCTTTGCGTGCTCAGCGCCCCGCACCCCGCCGTACTCGCGGCCGCCCTGCGGGACGATCCTGCTCAACGGAAAGCCTCGGCCTACATGCCCCGGCTTCGCGATCCTGGCGCCGAAGCGCTGTTCGAGGCCAACGACTATCGGGCGCTACGCAGCATGCTCGATCGCCTTAGAGCGTTGGGCGTTTCCGACGTTGCAGATGAGGCAGGGTATGTTGAAGCCTGGTCACGCTCTGGCGCCCTGACGGGAGCGCTCAATTGGTATCGCGCCAATCCTCTTGAAGACGGCGCGGCGACCGGTGGTCCCGGGAAGGTGGCCTGTCCCGTACAACTGCTCTGGGGCGACCAGGACAGGGCCCTGTTGCCAAGTCTCGCCGAACGTCACCGCAGTCTCGCACCCGACTTGGGGATACAGATCTTCGAGGGCGCCGGGCATTGGCTTCAGCGTGAACGGGCACAGGAGGTGACGGCAGCCATCGCCACCTTCGCAGACACCGTATTCAAGGGGCGGCGGCCGGATCACGACGCAGATTGAATCCGATCGACCAACGCTTCGGGAAACCCTTTGCCACGCCGACGGGCGGTAGTGGCTCCAAATAGTCGCCGCGGCTCTGGTCGCCTTTCAGGGTCAGGTCCAGGAAGGCCGTAATAAAATGAGCGTTGATTCCGCGCAGTCGGTCCTTGCGCCAGACAGGCTCCTCGAAGCTTTCAAATGAAGAAAAAGCGGTCCGCGCAGCGGCCGGGGCGTCTGCGCCAACCAGATTGTGGCGAGCGTTGGCGAAGACCAGCATCCGCCGATCCGAGTGTGTCAGGCTGTCGTAGATCCAGCGCACGCCATCCGCATAGCCCGCGACATCGTCCTGGTCGCCCGCGATCACCAGCGTCGGCGCCGTCACACGCGCAAGCGCCGCCGCAGTCCAGCCCCGGCTCGCCGCCTGGCCGCCCCAAGGCGCGATCAGCACCAGGGCCTTCAAACCAGGGATGGGCTGCACGCGCCCTTCGGCCTGCTCGGCCAGCAGGTCGCCCGGGATGCGGCGATAGAAGGCGCTCGTCGAATCGTACCCCGCGCCCGCTGTTGCGAGCGCCCCGAAGCCGCCCATGGAGTAGCCGATCAGCGCCATCCGGTCCGGGTCATAGGACCCGGCCAGGGCAAAGTCCGGCGCATTGGCCAGCGCCCCCAGCCGGGCGATTACGATCTGCTGGTCCCGGGCCCGATTGACGGCCACATCGGCGAACGATAGGGCGAAGCTGCCGGCGTCACGGAAAGCCGGGTCCTCATGGTCGATCGCCGCGACGACGTAGCCGTGCGAAGCCAATGCTTCCGCCAGATCGGCCGTATAGGTCGCCCAGCCGCCGTAGCCGTGAGAGAAAACGATCAAGGGGGACCGTTTCCGCTGGGGCGTCGCACCTTCTCGGGCACACCCCGGCAGCTCGAATGGCGCATCCGCCTCGCCCGGCCGCCGGATGTGGCCCACATAGGCCTTGGCCACACCGGGTCCGGCGACGGCAGGGTACCAGATCGTCACGCTCAGCGACCTGTCGGCCCGCGCGAAGCGACCTGTCAGCAGATTCGAAGCAGGCACGTCCGGCCGCTCGGGAACGGCGACGGAAACGACCATGACGCCGATCGGCGCCGAGCCTGCCCGCGCCAGCTCAGGCGCATCGACCGACGTCTCGCAGGCTGCGACCGGTGAAGCGGTCGCTACGAGAAGCGTCGCCAGAAGAGGCAGCATCAGTCCGTGCATGGAAAACGTCTCCGGCCAGTCGTGGTCGAAAAAAGCCCCAGCGCAAGGCCGGGGCTAGGAGCCTTTGCGCAAGGCGAATCGAAGACTGGAGTGCAGGAGGCGCTGGAGCCCGCCGACATTTCTAGCCGCCGTCGGTAGGGTGCCGCCCCAAGCACCTGCCGTCAAGTTATTATACTATTCGTCAATAACTGCGCCAAGCCATGCCGCCAATCGCGTTGCCCCTCCGGTGATAATCTGGACACACATTTCCTCGGCCGTCGGTATATCGACCTGCCCTTCTGCCACCAGCTTTCCGGCACGATCCGTCATCGCCATCAGCATCTGGACAGCGAGCGTCGCCATTTCGCGGCTAAGCCCGTATTCCCGCCGGGTCTCTCGAACAAAGTAACGGATGGTGCGTTCAAGGCCCTTCGCGGTCTCCGTTTCCATAAGCCGCGCGACCGAGGGATCGGCCACCAGGGTTTGAATCAGGGCTCCTCGCTCACTCGTGTGTTCCAGATAGACGCGCGTGGTCTGCCGGATCAGCTCCTCGTACGTTTTCGCCTCGAGCGCTCGCTCCATGCCCCGGCTGTCGAGATCGGCCTGTTCCCGGTGCAGCAGCGTTGCGAGCAACACCTCCCGGCTAGGGAAGTAGTTGTAGACCAGCGCCTTGCTGACCCTGCTTTCGCGCCCCAGCCGCTCCATCGATACCGCCGTGAGACCCTCTTCCAGAATGAGCCGGGCAGCGTCATCGAGGATCTGTGAGCGACGGACTTCCGGCGCCAGTCGGGTGCGTCTGTGGGGTTCAGCGAGTGTCATTGAGGATATCCGAAGATTGTTCGCCATCTTCCCGTAATGTGGGGACGGCGCAACGCCCTGATGCGCGGCAACCGCCCGCATCTCGGACGCCAGATGGCAAAACAAGCGGGCGGTAGGTCCGCCCCCCCCCCGGACTGAAGACCATGCCATCGGGCGACGGCGCCGCTCGCGGCAGGGGCATGATTGATGGCCAAAACCAGAGTTTCGGCGCGGCCGCCGACCTGAACCTTTGATTCGCCATGCCTGCTCCAACCGGGACCACTCTCCACCCCCGCTGACGCCAGGGCCATGCGTATTGACTAATTATATAATAGGGCAGTAGGTCCTAAGCGAAAGGGAGACGCGAATGATCAAGGGCGTGCACCACGTCGGCATTTCTGTCGGCGACTTGGACAAGGCCGTTGCTGCCTATGGCGCCGTGGCCGACCTGACCGAGGTCTCGCGATTCACGGTGAACGACACCGACCAGGCCCGCCGTCTATTGGCCCTGCCAGCCGTGTCCGCGAAGGTCGTGCTGCTCAAGGGTGTGAACGCCTATCTGGAACTGTTCCAGTTTTCCTGCCCGTGGCCAGGCGCACCCGCCGACCGACCCGTCAATGACGCCGGCATCACGCACATCTGCGCCCAGGGTCGATCGATAGGCGACCTCTATGCACGCCTGATTCCTCAGGACTTCCGGTTTCCCGAAGCGCCTGTCGACCTGGGCACGGGCTTTCTCTACGCCTACGGACGGTCGCGCGATGGCGCGGTGATCGAAGCCGAAGGCGCCCCGTTCGCCCAGACGGAACCGCGCAGTTGGCTGGGCCACGTCGCTTTCGCGACACACGATCTAAACCGGCTCGTCACCTTCTACGCCGCCCTGCTGGGTGTCGAACCGCAGTTTAGCCCACGACTGCGCCGCAGCGAGAACTATGACCGCGTCACCGGCCTGGCCGCCGTGGACGTGCTCGCGGCCTGGGTTCGCGGAAGCAACCTGGCGCTGGAGTTTTGGCAATTTGCAAATCCACAGACTGTCGCCCGGAGTGATGACCGACCGGTGTCGGAGCTCGGCTATTCGCATGTCGCGTTCGAGGTTGACGATCTGGAAACTGCCTTCGCTCGCGCCGTGGAACTTGGCGCGCGGCCACATGGTCCGCCAGAGGATTTGGGCAGGGCTCGGGCCGCCTATCTGCGCGACCCGGATGGCAACGTAATCGAGTTGCTTTCATGGGCGCCGACGGCGGCGGCCCTGTCCGTCAGCGCCCTCTCCCATCCGCGGGTGCTCGAAGCCGTCAGCCGTGATCACCAGATCCACAACCAGCGACAGGGCGTCTGACATGACCCATTCGGGCCTGGAGGGGCGCGCCGCCCTAGTGACCGGCGCTGCCAAAGGGATTGGCCTTGCCGCGGCCGAGGCATTGGCGCGTGTGGGCGCCGATGTGGCGCTGTTTGATCTGCCGGGCGCGGACCTGACGGCCGCCTCCGACGCCGTCGCGGCCCAGGGCAGGCGCTCAATCAGCATCCTCGGAGATGTCTCGCGGGAAGCGGACTGGTCCAGGGCGTTGGCCGCCACGCTGGAAGCCTTCGGCCGACTGGATGTGCTCGTCAACAATGCTGGAATCTCAGGACCAATCGGTCCGCTGGTCGACTGCAGCGTCGAGGCGTTCGACCAGGTGCATGCGGTAAACACAAGGGGCGTATTCCTGGGTATTCGCACCTGCGCCGAGGCGCTCGCCGCGTCGCGTGGCGCCATCGTCAACGTGTCTTCGATCTCGGGCATCGGCGGCGGTCGAAATACTGTCGCCTATACAGCCAGCAAGCACGCCGTCATCGGCATGACCAAGCTTGCGGCGATGGAATTCGCGGATAGGGGCGTGCGGGTCAACGCCGTCTGCCCTGCGCCCATCGCGACCGACATGACGGCCGCCCTTGCCAACCAGTATCGCCCCGAAGACCCCGAAGGCTTCGCCCGGGATTTCGCCAAGGGCATCCCGCTCGGCCGCTACGGCCAACCGTCCGAGGTGGCCGATGCCATCGTCTTTCTCGCCGGCGACGCGGCCAGCTTCATCACTGGCGCTGCACTGCCCGTCGACGGCGGCATACGCGCCCGATAATCACGGAGAACATCATGGATCTGAACCTCAAGGGCAAACGCGCCCTCGTAACCGGCGGTAGCCGCGGCATTGGCCGCGAAATCGTCCGCGCCCTGCTGGCCGAGGGCTGCACCGTCGCCACCTGCGCCCGCGGAGCGGATGGCCTGGCAGCTATCGAAGCTGAAGCCGCCGAGATAGGCGGAACGGTCTATGGCGCCACCCTCGACGTACGCGACAAGGCGGCCTTCGAGACCTGGTTCGCCAGCGCCGTCGAACAGCTTGGCGGCCTGGACGTGGTCGTGAGCAATGTGTCGACGCGGGTGACGATCACCGGCGAGGCTATGTGGCGCGAGACCTTCGAGACTGACCTGCTGCAGCATGTGCGCCTGTCGGAGTTGGCCGTTCCGGCGCTTCTCAAGGGCCGATCGCCGGCGTTGGTGTTCATCTCGTCAATCGCAGGCGTCCTGACGAATTTGCCGCCGGGCGAGGAGGCCTACGGGACAATGAAAGCCGCGCTGGTCAACTATGCGGGTCAACTGTCGGCGCGATACGGCGGTAAGGGACTGCGCGTGAACACCGTTTCGCCGGGGCCGATATTCTTTGAAGGCGGGGTCTGGGATCAAATCCGTACGCGCCAGCCTGCGCTGTTTGAGTCCGCGGCGCGATTATCTGTTTTGGGCCGTCATGGCACGGCCCGGGAAGTCGGCGACACAGTCGCCTTTCTGGCCAGTCCCCTCGCCGGCTACATCACGGGAGCGAACCTCAGGGTTGACGGCGGCATGGTCAAGACGGCGAACTTCTGACGCCGTAACCTTACCGGACGGAGAGGAGCCGCGCGCCGAATGGCTGGTTCAGACGGATGATGCCGGCGGCCTGAACCGGTTGTCACAGGAGACCATCGACCGGCCGGGATGACCCGCCTGACGAGAGTGCTGACTTGCTCCAGAAAAACCGGAACGGTTTGAGCTGGAGTTTTCTCGTTTTGCAGCCTGGGCCACTGAGCGAGGAGAGGCCATGATCGGGTCGAGGTTCAGTGAAGCGTAGGTTGCGGTTGGCCTCATCCTCATCGCCGCGCCGCCAACGAATTCCCGCAACCGCGGAGCGGTTCAGCCGACGCCCGTCAGGCTGTAAGGAGTTATCCGCAGCAGCCCAGCAAGAATAACTTGGACATAGCCGCCGATGAGCAGTGATTCAGCTGCAACACCTGTCTGGGTCTTGCGTCTCGGCAGACTCGGGCTGATCCCATTCCTGGTGCCCGGACTGGCAGGCTGGCTGTGGCCCGCCATCGCCCCGTTGGCTGGATCGGCTCTGGCGGCATATGCGGCCTTGATTCTGTCTTTTCTGGCCGGAGCGCGGTGGGGAATGGCTGTGGCCGCGCCATCGATCAACAACCGGATCGTATCCTTGGCCATGCTGCCCAGCCTGACCGGTTTCGCGTTGATACTGCTGCCGCCTGAGTGGCGCGGCTGGCAACTGGCCGGCCTCGCAGCCGCCTACATCCTTCAGGGATACTGGGATCTAAGGGCGACCACAGTCCCGACCTGGTACGCCAGCCTGAGAGGTCAATTGACCCTTGGCGCTCTGGCCGGCCTGGCCGCGGGCCTAGCCATCCTCGGAACCTAGATCTCGGCAGGCGCCCGGTCACCAAGTATCCGCTCGGCAAGGGCCTCACCGGAGTCCCAGGCGCACTCAACGCGGGGACCCAGCAGCCAGTCGCCGCAACAACCAAGCCCGGTCTGCGGCGACCAAAGGGCGCCATCAGTCCCCGCGGCTGATCGCGCGAACCGCCAGCGATGAGCCTCCATCGAGACCGGGCGGAGTGCGGCGCCACCGTCGTTCAGCTGAAGGGCGTCCAGCAGGGCCCGACAAACCGTATCGGCGGGGTCGTCGAGGTGTTCCCGCGACCAGTCGGGATTGCCTTGCAACAGCCAGGCCTCCATCCCTGCCCGTCCCGGTTTGGACGAATTCCGCGCCGCCCAGCCCAGCAGGTCTTGATCGCGCAGGACATCCTCAACAATAGCCAGCCGTTGGTCGAAAGTGGCCATCACCGTCCAGCAGGGCTCGGTCCGGGACGCGGCCGCCGTTCTCGCCAGCGCAGGATCATGTCGGTCAAGCAACACAGCCGCCTGCTCGGCAGGCAGGGCCGCAACGACCGTGTCGAAAGGTCCGGATTTGCCGCCTGGACCCACCAGAAGCCATGACTGGCCATGCTGTTCAAGCTCATCAACCCGGCAACTCCAGGTCACGGACTGCTCTGCGGCCAGGGCCCGTACAGGGGCATTCATGCCGGGGACACCGACCCAAGCCTCCGGTCCGGCGGCCGGCCAGAGCGCAACGACCCCGTCCGTCGCCCACTGTTCGACCCGGGACCGGAAAGAAGCGCCCCGCGCCGTGAAATACTGGGCGCCATGGTCGAAGCCGACCTGGCCCGCGGACGTTTCCATGCGCCGGGTAGACATGCGTCCGCCTGGGCCTCGGGCCTTGTCGAACAGCTGAACCGAAATCCCCGCCCGACTGAGCCTTGAAGCACAGGCAAGTCCCGACATGCCTGCTCCGACGATCGCTATGGCTTTTCGGCTCTGATCCATGGCGACCTCCTGAACTGTTGTGGTGGATTTCATTGCTCCGACCTCATGATCGGCAGCCTCCGAAATCGAACACGACGCAGGCCCTCACCGGCACGCATCCGGGAAGTCCGCGACGGCCCCCAGCTTCGCCCGCGTGGCATCAGCGTCTACCAGGAGCGCCCTGGCCCTCTCCTCACCGAAACCAGCGAGGGTTCGATAGGGCATGGCGAGGCGGGCGTTGCCGGCCAGCTGCGCGCGATTGCGCTCCAGAAATCCCCAGTAGAGGCGATTGAAGGGGCACGCGCCGTCGCCGGATTTTCCCTTCACCTCGTAATGACAATCGCCGCAGTAGTCGCTCATCCGGTTTATGTAGGCGCCGGAGGCTGCGTAAGGCTTTGAGCCGACGATCCCTCCATCCGCGAATGTGGCCATGCCGCGCGTGTTCGGCATCTCGACCCACTCGAAAGCATCGGCGTAGACGGTCATGTACCAGTCATCGACCGCGTCAGGGTGAACACCCAGCAGCATGGCCAGATTACCCATGACCATCAGGCGCTGAATGTGGTGGGCGTAGGCGTTCTCACGGGTTGTCTTAACCGCGTCCGCGACGCAGGCCATATCGGTTACACCGGTCCAGAAAAAGCTCGGCAACCTGCGGTCAGCTTCGAGCGCGTTGCGCAGGCCATACTCCGGCATCTTCAGCCAGTAGATGCCCCGGACGAATTCACGCCACCCGACAATCTGCCGGATGAAGCCCTCAACAGCGTTGAGCGGCGCACGGCCTTCGCGATAGACCGCCTCGGCGCGGCGGCAAGTCTCCAGCGGGTCCAGAAGGCCGATGTTCAGCGATGTGGAAATCAGGCCGTGCCACATCCACGGTTCTTCCCTGGTCATCGCATCCTGCCAGTCGCCGAAACCGGGCAGGGTGTTGGCGAGAAAATCATCAAGCGCTGCGTTCGCCTCAGCAACCGTCGTTGGCCAACCGAATCCTTCGATCTCACCGAAGTGGTCCGGGAAGAGGCGGGCAACGTCGGCCATGGCCCCTAGCGCAGCGGCATTGGGCGCGGTTCTCGCACGGGCCGGAGGCTGCAGGCCTTTTGGGAGACCCCTGCGGTTCTCGGCATCAAAGTTCCATTGCCCGCCCACGGGATCAGACCCGTCCATCAGAAGGCCTGTCTCGCGTCGCATCTCGCGATAAAAATACTCCATTCGCAATTGTCGCCGGTCGCCCGCCCAGGCCTGGAACCGATCATGCGAGCAGATGAAGCGACAATCCTCCCGGATTTCGACAGGCACGGACGATGCGCGCGCGAACGCCTTCAAGGCCAAATCCAGCCGCCATTCGCCGCAGCGAGTCATAATCACGCGAGAGCATCCGAGCTCAGCCAGGGCCCGCGCGAGTTCGCCAGCAATTGAATGGGTGTTCTCCGGCTCATCAATCCGGACATAGCGGACCCTGACCCCCCGGGCGGAAAGACGCGTCGCGTGGTTGCGCATAGCGGCAAAGATCAGGGCAATTTTCTGTTTGTGATGCCGGACGTAGGTCGCCTCGCCGCGCACCTCGGCCATCAGGACGACATCGTTTCGAGGATCGATATCGCTCAGGGCTGACAGACTGTCGGAAAGCTGGTCACCGAGAACAAGCCTGATGGCCCCGGCCGCCGACGGCTCGTCGTTGTCCAACCCTTCAGCCCCCTCGCCTTCGTCTGACCGGCACGTCACAGAAGCCTGCGATCAGGGAGCGAGGGCGTGGAGGACGCGGTTCGACTACCCCTGCATCGGTCGGAACAATACCGGACCTCTTCCCAGCAGGCGGCCCACTTTCGGCGCCAGGCGAACGGGCGCTGGCAGACGGCACAGACCTTCGTCGGGAGATCGGACTTGCGTCTTGCTTTCATCACCACACCCACCCTACCCGGACACGGACGACGGACAGGTCCGCGATCCGGTCTGGTCACCCCGGCCCCCGGCTAATCATATACCGGGGTACAGCGGAGGTAGGCCGACCCGGTTCCCGGCCCACCCAGCTCCACTGGAAATTGGCCGATCGTAGTCCGCGTTTCTCGACGCTTCTCTCGCGTGCGTTCAGGCGGCAGCAAGCCGATCGAGAACCGACACCATCGTGCCGACTGAGCGGCCTGACTATTCCTTGCGGTTCAGCACAGCCGCTGACGCGACGAGGTCGTGAAGCAGAGCCATGGTGGCCTGGCCAGAGCAGTCAAAGGGGTCCAGCTTTGCCCGCTTGAAGTATTTCAGCAGGATTGCCGGATTGAACTTGGTCGCGTCAACCTGGCCCATGGTCCAGTTGCCGAACTGGCGTTCACTGATTTCCTCGTAGACCAGAAGCCGTACGTGGGTGTGGCGCTCGTCGCGGACGATCACATTGAAGAGCTCGCAGACCTCGTCGCGGCCGCCTTCGATGACCTGAAGGAACAGGTCGTCAGCAATGCAGAGAAGCCCGGTGACCCCGAGCTGCGGGTTGTTCTTGCGCGAGGTCTCCAGCAAGGCTTCCCGCAGCGCCGCGGTTACAGGCTGGACCGGGCGGCTGGCATACAGGCAACGAACAAGCATCACGTCCTCACGTCCGAATGTTCAGGAGGGACAGGAATTCCCGGCGCAGGTTCGGATCCTTGAGGAACGAACCCCGCATGGCGCTGTTGATCATCTTTGTGTCGCTATCCTTCACACCACGCCAGTGCATGCAGAAATGGTCTGCCTCCATGACGATGGCCAGGCCGTCGGGCCGGACCTTGGTCATCAGCACCTCGGCCATCTGCGAGATGGCCTCTTCCTGGATCTGCGGACGCGACATGATCCACTCCGCCAGGCGGGCGTACTTCGACAGGCCGATCAGGTTCGAATACTCGTTAGGCATCAGGCCGATCCACATCCTGCCCATGATCGGGCAGAAATGATGACTGCAGGCACTGCGCACCGTGATCGGGCCAACGACCATCAGCTCGTTGAGCGATTCGGCGTTGGGGAATTCGGTGACCGGCGGCGGCTCGAAATAGCGGCCGCGGAAGACTTCAGTCAGGTACATCTTGGCGACGCGCCTTGCGGTGTCCTGGGTGTTGTGATCGCCCTCGGTGTCGATCACGAGGCTCTCCAGCACACCTTTGAACTTGGTCTCCACCTCCTCCTGAAGCGCCTCCAACTCGCCTGGCTCAAGGAACTCGGCGATGTTGTCATTGGCGTTGAAGCGCTTTTTGGCGCGCATGATCCGCGCGCGGATCACGGACGAGATCGGCTCCGCTAAGCCCTTTTCGGGTGGGGCCAAGTGCTTGTCCATCTCTTCAGTGCCCATGAGCAACGCCGATGCAAGCGCTTGTCAGGCGCTGGTTTGAAGCCGGATATCGGGAGGTCGCGTCCGGAGGCTCCGGGATGAACGCGACTTCCTGCTCATCTTGCCCTGAACCCGTCCGGGTTGGCGGATCTCGAGCGGGTGGGTCACAGGAACATACGGCCTGCTCAAATGCGTGCCTATTGGGATTCTCCAACACCACATTGCATCCTGAAACGCTTCGTGCGCCGGCCCGCGTTGAACCCGGACCGTTCACACGGCAGTCAAGCGCCGGCGCGCCCGGAATCGCGCGACGCAGCCCCCGTTGAAGGCCCGCGGACACGGCCTTAAACCGGATCAGGACGGATGCTCAGTCGTGTTCGCCATCGGGACGACGGCCGAAATTTGGCTTGAACAAATCCGGCTTCATCGTGGCGGTTGTGTAGGTCGCGACCGTAATGGCCGCCGCCGCTATCAAAACCGCATGACCAATGATGCTTGCGGCCATGAAAGTGTAGCTGCCAATCGCTACACAAAAGCTGATCGCCCACATGAAGCCCAGAGCCTGCAGTACGTAGTGGCGAATAGCAACGTCCGCAATGTGGCGAAGTGGACTTACATTGTGATTGAAGAGGTAGTTCCATCCGAGAACTATGTACTGTCGCATTGACCCGATCGCGCTATCAGGCGCGCCCCATTTTTTGTAGAATTTGCAGACTAAAGTCGATGAATTGGCTGTTCGAACGTGTTCGAAGATCGCAAACAACATTCACCTATCGAATAATACGCACCTGTATCCAAACTGGATCACAAGCGGCGTCTTACATGTCCGGGCTGGCACGTATCTGGCGAGGCCGCGCCGGTAAAAGGGCGGTTCATCAATGCGGCCTCTTCTGTCAGCCAGGCCTCGTCGGACAGGAAAGCCCCTACCCGAAGGCTTCGATCAGGCGGCGGCGGTCGCTCATCAAATAGCGGAATGGTCCCTGGACCCGCCAAAAGCGCCTCAAGCTCGTCCTTGTTCGCAACCATCGTCCAGCCCTCCAATCCCGGCAAGGCGGCGACGCTCCCGGCGCTGGATTGTCACAAAAAGGCCAGTCACAAAGGCTCTTTTTTCGGGGACTTTATGGTCGGAAACCGGAGACTATTTGTCGGATGAATACCAGCACCGCCATCAACCGCGCGCCAGGTCCCGCTTCTGGGAACCCCGTCGGGACATGACTGACGACCCCCTGCCCGTCTGTGTCGCCGCGCTGTACCGGTTCTCGGCGTTCAGCGATTGCGAGCGGCTGCGGGACGGGCTTGCTGCCGTCTGCGACTTGCACCGGATCAAAGGCACGTTGCTGTTGGCGTCCGAGGGCATCAACGGCACGATTGCAGGCTCTCCCGAAGCGATCGACGTTGTCCTGGCTCACATTCGCGCCCTGCCCGGGTGCGAGCGACTGTCGGTCAAGCTGTCCCGGGCCGGGAGCATGCCGTTCTACCGGATGAAGGTCCGCATCAAGCGCGAGATCGTCACCATGGGACAGCCGGACATCGACCCCCTGAAGGATGCCGGACACTATGTTTCGGCCGGCGACTGGAACGCCCTGATCAGCGCGCCGGACACGGTCGTGATCGATACCCGGAACGCCTACGAAGTCCGGATCGGCACCTTCGCCAACGCCGTAAATCCTGGAACGGACAGCTTCCGGGAGTTTCCGGACTGGTTCCGCGCCAACCGCGAGGCCCTGCTGGCCGGACATTCGTCGCCCAGGATCGCCATGTTCTGCACCGGCGGCATCCGCTGCGAAAAGGCGACCGCCTTCCTGAAGGCCGAGGGGCTGGACACGGTCTATCACCTGGACGGCGGCATCCTGAAGTATCTGGAGACGACCGCCGGGCAGACCAGCCTGTGGCAGGGCGAATGCTTCGTCTTTGACCAGCGGGTCGCCGTCGGCCACGGGCTTGCGCCGGGGACCCATGTGCTGTGCCACGCCTGCCGCATGCCGGTGGCGCCGGAACAGCGGGCCTCGCCGCTCTACCAGGTCGGGATCAGTTGTCCCGCCTGCCATGATCAGCGGGACGTGCAACAGCGGGCCGGCTACGCCGAGCGTCAGCGACAGGTCGCCCTGGCCGCCGCGCGCGGGGCCGACCACCTCGGCAACGCGCTACCTGTCAAGCCGAAGCGCCGGAACGTGACCGGCGCCTGACGCGCGGGACGCAAGGCGCGCCTGCTGCGTCCGGGCTTCAGCCCCCTCGAGGCCCGGCGCCTCGCCGGCATGCACACCGGCAACGTCATGTAGCCGGCGGGTCAGGTCTCGCCGGTCGCCTCCCAGGCCTCGAGTTCAGCCAGCACCGCGTCGGTATCCTGGCCGATCCGGGGCGGGTCGCGCAGGATGGCGGCAGGCGTCTTCGAGAACCGTAGCCCCGGCTTCATGGCCCGGTACGGTCCCTCTCCCGCCAGCGACCGCTCCTCGAACAGGGTCTGCCTGAGCTGGGCGTCCTCGAAAATCATGGCCGGCGTATTGGCCCGCATCACCGGAATGGAGTTGGCGGCGCCCAGGGCCATCCAGTCGTCGGTCGTGTGGCTGGCCGCCGCCTCGTCCATCATGGCGTAGTATTCGGCGACCTTCTCCCGGCCGCTGGTTCTGGAGGTAAAGCGCTCGCTCTCATAGGCGCCCGGCAGCCCGCCCAGCTCCATGAACTTCGCCGACTGCGCGGCGTTCGCGGGCATGACCGTCAGATAGCCGTCCTTGGTCTTCATCGGCTTGCGGTGAGGCGTAATGGCGGTCGTGACGCCGAAGCTGCCAGTCGGCGGAATGTAGGTCTCGTTATAGAGATGCTCGGCCATCAGGAAGCCCGTGAAGGTTTCCAGCATCGGCACGGCCACGTACTGGCCTTCGCCGGTCTTCTCCTTGTGGCGCAGCGCCGCCAGGGTGGCGATCACCGCGAACAGGCCACAGGTCTTGTCGGCCAGGAACGACGGCAGCGGCCGCAGCTCGACTTCTGGATCCACCAGTTGTCCAAGGCCGCAGGCGCCGCTGGCCGACTGGATCAGGTCGTCGAACGCCTGCAGTCCGGCGTAGGGACCGGCCTCGTCGTAGCCCATCGCCTCGACATAGACGATGTCGGGCTTGATGGCGGCGACCTGCTCATAGGAGAAGCCCAGCCGGGCCACCGCAGCGGGGCGCATGTTGTGGATGAAGACGTCGCCTGTTGCGACGAGCCGCCGGAGCGTTTCCCGTCCCTCTTCGGTCTTCAGGTCCAGGCTCACCGAGCGCTTGTTGCGGTTGAAGGCGACATAGCCAGGACCCATTTCCTTCGACTTCGGGGCCTTGCCGGAATTGCGCTGGCGATCACCCGACGGTTCCTCGACCTTGATCACGTCGGCGCCCAGGTCGCCCAGGGTCTGGGTGGCGTAGGGACCCAGGATGAACTGCGTCAGGTCAATGATCCGCACCCCTGCAAGGGGACCCGATCGGGGTCCGTCGGGCGTGGCTTGAACAGTCATGGTCGGGTCCAATCGCTCGGGTGGGTCAAAGGCTGGCGTCCGGGCCACCACTCCCGCAACCCCCTTCGAGAGGCAAGACTTTCCGACATCGCGTCCGGCGCTACGGCCGCTCGCGCCGTCTGCCCGGTCGGACATTCCGAGGATCAACTCATGCGCACCGGCTCGCTCCAACCCTGAATTATTCGTGTTTCACGCGACTATGGCCCCTGATTTCCTCAGCATGGGTAGGTCTGCCGCGCGAAGAGTCTGGACGGCCCCGGAACCACCACGGCAAATGGTTAACAGCGCACCCTTGGACGGTTCGCCTGGGGGGTAGCATGTCCATGAATTCCACGGCCGCCGCCCAGGTGGGTGCTGAGCGTTTGACGCGTCTGGTCGACGCGCTGGAACTGCTGGCCGGCCGCTGGCGGCGCGAAGCCCGTGACAGTGCCGTCGCCTCAATCCTGCACAGCCGGCTGGCCGGCGCGGCGGACGAACTGGCCCGCACCCGCGACGCGGTGGCCCGGATGCAGGCCGGACCTGTCGCCGCCAGCGACGGGTATTCCGACGACGGCCTGGAGCGCCTGCGGGCAGTGCTGGCCGATCTGGCCGGGCTGGCGGCCGCCAATCCGGCCCCGATGGATGACCGGGGCGTGGTCGACATCCGCAGTCGGGCGCGCGCCGTGCGGCTCGAGACCCAGGCGCGCAAACTGTTCCGGCGCCTGGCGCGCGTCATCGCCGTCGGCGCGATCGGCGCGGCCGCCCTCGTGGCCATGCCCGCCGCCGCGGTCGACTGCGTCGGCGTGAGCACCGTCGTCTGCACCGGAGACATCACGCCGGGCGTGCTCGAGGGGGCGCCCGCAACCAGTCTGACCGTCCAGGCCGTGACCACCAATGCGACGCCCGCGTCGGGAACGGCCGGCGTGGAACTCAACGGCGACGGCGCCCGCGGAGGCGACGGCTCGGATGAAATCCTGTCGGACGGCGGCGACGCCGATGCCGGCGCGGGCGGGTCGACGGTCATCCTGACCGTCAATGCCGGGACCCACACAATCACCACCAAGGGGGCTCTGGCCTACGGCGTCTACGCCCACGCCAACGGCGGCGACGGCGGCGAAGGCGGTGACTCCGACGACGTGGACGCCCAGGGCGGGGACGGCGGCGTGGGGGGCGACGGTGGATCCGTGACCATCACCACGACGTCTGGCATCATCGTGACCAGCGGCCTGAACGCCCACGGCGTATTCGGTCTGGCGGCGGCCGGCGTCGGTGGCGACGGCGGCGACGCGGCCGGGATCAACGCCGATGGCGGCGACGGCGCCCGGGGCGGCGCCGGCGGGTCCGTGACCATCGCCAACGCCGCGTCGATCACGACGTCCGGCGAGAGTGCCCAGGGCATCTTCGGCCAGAGCGTCGGCGGCCGGGGCGGCAGCGGTGGCAACGGCTCCGGCATCGTCGGCGGCGGTGGTTCCGGCGCCACGACCAGCGACGGCGGGTCGGTGACCATCACCAACTCGGGCATCATCATCACGGCCGGCAGCAATGCGGCGGGCGTCTTCGGCCAGAGCATCGGCGGCTTTGGTGGCTCCGGCGGGTCAGGCGCAGGCCTGTTCGCCTATGGCGGCGACGGCACGACGGCCGGCGGCGGCGGCGCGGTCGACGTGTCCAACCAGGGTTCGATCCACACGACCGGCCTGCGCGCCTTCGGCGTGTTCGGCCAGAGCATCGGCGGCGGCGGGGGCGCGGGTGGTGGTGGCGGCGGCCTTGTCGCCCTGGGTTCAGACGGTGCGGCAGGCGGGCCGGGCGGGTCTGTGCATGTCAGCAACAGCGGGACAATCCTGACCGAGGGCGGCGGCTCGATCGGCCTCTACGGCCAGAGCATCGGCGGCGGCGGCGGGGACGGCGGCTCGGGCTCCGGGCTGGTCGGAATCGGCGGTGGCGGCAGCGGCACCAGCAACGGCGGCGCGGTCTCGGCGAGCAACAGCGGAACGATCACGACGCTGGGCGACGGCGCCCAGGGCATCTTTGTTCAGAGCATCGGCGGCGGCGGCGGTAACGGCGGTGCGGGCGCCGGACTGTTCTCGCTGGGTGGCGACGGCGGCGGCGGGGGCGAGGGCGCGGCGGTCACCGTTACCAACAGTGGTCAGATCACCACCCACGGCCTGATCTCGGCGGCGGTGTTCGCCCAGAGTGTCGGCGGCGGCGGCGGCAACGGCGGCGGCGGCGATGGCTGGCTGGCGATCGGCGGCGCGGGCGCCGGCGGCGGCGCGGGCGGCGCGGTCACCGTCACCAACAGTGGCAGTCTCCAGACCTTCGCCGACGGGTCAAACGGGGTGTTCGCCCAGAGCGTCGGCGGCGGCGGCGGCAACGGGGGCGACGCCAGCAGCGGCGGCCTGTTCGTCAGCCTCGCGATCGGCGGCGACGGCGGCACGGGCAGTCAGGGCGGCCAGGTCACCGTCAGCAATACCGGATCGATCATCACCCGCGGCCACATGGCGTCGGCGGTGTTCGCCCAGAGCGTCGGCGGCGGCGGCGGCAACGGCGGCGTGACCCAAAGCGCGGCGGTCGGCCTGTTCGGCTCGGTCGGCATCAGTGTCGGCGGCGACGGCGGCGGCGGCGGAATCGGCGGCGACGTGCACGTCACCATGGGCGGAACCATCACGACCTTCGGCGACGACTCCCGCGGCGTGTTCGCCCAGAGCGTCGGCGGCGGCGGCGGCAACGGCGGGTACGCCCAGTCTGCGTCACTGGCCCTGGGTGAAGGCCTGGCGATCGCCGGCTCGATCTCGGTCGGTGGCGACGGCGGCTCGGGCGGCGCCGGCGGCGCCGTGACCATCGACCATGCCGCCTCCATGACCATCAACACCAGCGGCGCCCGCTCCGCCGGCGTGTTCGCCCAGAGCGTCGGCGGCGGCGGCGGCAACGGCGGCTGGAGTGGCTCGGTCGCCGTGGCGGCGTCAGCCGGAGTCGGCGGCTCGGTCGGCGTGTCCGTCGGCGGTGACGGCGGGGATGGCGGCGTCGGCGGCAACGTCAGCGTCAACACGACCGGAACAATCCACACGCGCGGCGTCGATTCCAGCGCCCTGTTCGTGCAGAGCGTCGGCGGCGGCGGCGGCACGGGCGGCTACGCCTGGACCGGCTCGGCGGCGTTGGCCAGCACCGGCGCCTTCGCCGGCAGCGTCGGGGTTGGCGGCTCGGGCGGGGGCGGCGGCGACGCGGGCGATGTCACGATCACCACCGGCGGCATTATCCTCACCGAAGGCGACCGGTCGTCCGGCGTGTTTGCCCAGGCGGTCGGCGGCGGCGGCGGCGCCGGCGGCTGGAGCGGAACCCTCGCTCTCGCCGGGTCGGATGTCGCCGGCGCGGTCGGCGTCTCGATCGGCGGCTCCGGCGGCATCGGCGGCGAAGGCGGCCTGGTGACGGTCACCAGCGGCGCGAACGTCACAACGCTTGGCGTCGACGCCCATGGCGTGCTGGCGCAGTCCATCGGCGGCGGCGGGGGCGCAGGCGGATTCTCGCTCGCCGGCGGCGGCGCGGCCGGCTCCACGGCCGGCGGCGGCGGGGTCTCGGTCGGCGGTTCAGGGGCCGGCGGCGGCAATGGAGACATCGTCACCGTGTCTGTCCAGGGCGCGATCCAGACATACGGCGACCGGTCGGCTGGCGTGTATGCCCAGAGCGTCGGCGGTGGCGGTGGCGATGGCGGCTGGAGCGGCGCGCTCGGCGTCGGCGTCGGCAGCACGGCCGGTGGCGCGGCGGTGTCTGTCGGCGGCTCGGCAGGCCTCGGCGGCGACGGCAAGGCCGTTACGGTCACCAGCGCCAACAGCATTTCGACCCATGGCGTCGACGCTGCCGGCCTTCTGGCCCAGTCCATCGGCGGCGGCGGCGGCACGGGCGGGTTCTCGCTGTCGGCAGGCGTCGGTGCGGGCAAGAGCGCGGGCAGCGCTTCGGTCGGCGTCGGCGGCGCCGGTGGCGCGGGCGGGACCTCGGAGACGGTCCGGGTCACCTCGAACGGCCAGATCAGCACGACGGGAGACCGGTCCTACGGCATTCAGGCCCAGTCGATCGGCGGCGGCGGCGGCTCCGGCGGATTCGCCGGCGCGCTGTCGGCGGCCTTCTC
>JBKJII010000402.1:0-1390 GCA_046598505.1 Caulobacter sp.
CTCAGGTCGCGGTCATCCCGCCGTCGACGACGACTTCCGATCCGGTCATGAAGGCGGCGGCGTCGGAGGCGAGGAATTTGATCGCGTTGGCGATGTCGATGTCCCGGCCCAGCCGGCCGAGGGGATGGCTCAGCGCGAACCGCTCCATCGTGCTGTTCGACCCCTCGCCGGTCCGCTGCGAGATGGCTGCCGCCGCGCCGGCCATCATCGGGGTGTCGATGATCCCCGGATGCACCGAGTTGACCCGGATCTTCAGACCCCCGCGCGCGCATTCCAGCGCCGCCGACTTGGTCATCAGCCGCACCGCGCCCTTGGAGGCGTTGTAGGCCAGGCCGCCCGCCTGGCCGACCAGCCCCGCAACGGAAGACAGGTTGATGATCGACCCGCCGCCGTCCCAGCGCTGCGCCCGCTCGGCGATGGCCGGAATGGCGTGCTTGAGGCCGAGGAACACGCCCTCGACATTGACCTGCTGCATGCGCCGGAAGTCTTCCAGCGCCGTATCGACGATCGGCTTCATCCAGAAGATCCCGGCGTTGTTGACCAGGATGTCCAGACCGCCGAAAGCCTTGCGCGCAAAGGCCACGGCGGCGATCCAGCTGTCCTCGTCTGTCACGTCGAGCCTGACATAGGCGCCATCGACGGCGTCGGCCACCGCGGTCCCGTCGCCGATGTCGGCGATGACCACCTTCGCCCCGGCCGCCGCCAGCGCCCGCGCCGTCGCCGCCCCGATCCCCTGCGCCCCGCCCGTCACCAGCGCCACGCGCCCTTCGAGATCGTTCATGGTGTGCTCCCTGACTCGCGTTTTGGTTCTATCGCAGCGGACGCGATTGGCGAAAGCCGCCACCAATCCCTGCAAGACCTGCGCGGCTTCGCGGATGAGGCGTGAGATACGGCGCTGTAGAATATTTTCCTTGGCTGCCTGGGCTAGGCGATCGCCGCCAGGCCCTTTGCCCTCACCAGGTTCAGCAACTTCAGCGACGGCCCGTCCGGCCGTTTTTCGCCGCGCTCCCACTTGCTGACGGCATCCCGCCGCACGTTCAGATAGCGTGCAAACACGGGCTGGGAGACCTGCTCGCGTTCACGCAGCGCCCGAATCTCCGCGGGGGACAGGACTTCCACAGGGGTCAGGCACAGGGCGTCAAAGCTGCGCATCGTCGCCTGATCGACCAGGCCGATGCTGTGCAGTCCGGCGACGGTTTCATGCATCGCGGCGAGAATATCGGACTCAGGTTTGCGGACTTGCGTGGCCATCGACCTCCAGCTCCAGTTCCACCAACTCACCTTGCGCGACGGCTTGGGTGAGATCGCCGCCATCCTGTTGAGCTATGATGACGGCGATCTCACCCAAGCCGTCGCGCAAGGTGAGTTGGTGGAACTGGAGCTGGAGGTC
>JBKJII010000412.1:0-8105 GCA_046598505.1 Caulobacter sp.
CCCCGCCGTTTAGGTCGGGCAAATGCGCTTCGAAGGCACCTCCAACTACATCGCCACCGACGACCTCAAGGTCGCGGTCAACGCTGCGGTCAAGCTTCGCCGGCCCTTGCTGATCAAGGGCGAGCCCGGCACCGGCAAGACCGTGCTGGCGCACGAAATCGCCTCCGCTATCGGCGCGCCATTGATCGAATGGCACATCAAATCGACCACCCGCGCCCACCAGGGCCTGTACGGATATGATGCCGTCGCCCGCCTCCGCGACGGTCAGCTCGGCGACGAGCGGGTCCACGACATTTCGAACTACATCCGGCGCGGCAAATTGTGGGACGCGTTCACCTCGCCCCAGCTGCCGGTGCTACTTATCGACGAGATCGACAAGGCCGACATCGAATTCCCCAACGACCTCCTGCAGGAACTCGATCGGATGGAATTCCATGTCTACGAAACCGGCGAGACGATCTCGGCCAAGATCCGCCCGATCATCATCATCACCTCGAACAACGAGAAGGAACTGCCGGACGCCTTCCTGCGCCGCTGCTTCTTCCATTACATCCGCTTCCCGGAAGCCGAAGTGATGCAGGAGATCGTCGACGTCCACTTCCCCGGCATCAAGGAGAAGCTGGTGGCCGAGGCGATGCGCATCTTCTACGACATGCGCAAGGTGCCCGGCCTGAAGAAGAAGCCGTCGACCAGCGAACTGCTCGACTGGCTGAAGCTGCTGTTGGTCGAGGACATCGACGAGGCGACCCTGCGCGAGAAGGATCCGACCAAGCTGATCCCGCCGCTGCACGGCGCCCTGCTCAAGAACGAGCAGGACGTCCACCTGTTCGAGCGCCTGGCCTTCCTCGCCCGTCGCGAAGGCAGCGGCAGCAGCCGTCCCGGGCAGTAGCATCGGCGAGGGGGTCCAGGCCCCCTTTCCGTTACCGCGATTTCACTGGACGACCCCGGCCCTCGGCAGCACTCTTGTTATACAAGATAGCTCCCGAGGGACTGCTCCATGAACCGTATCGCCCTTCTCGCCGCCGGCTGTGCTGCCCTGGCGCTGGCCGCCTGTGACCATCCCGACGCAGCCCGCCAGCACCAGGCGCGGGCGCTCAAGGTCATCAGCAAGCTCGACTGCCCCCAAACCCAGGGCCGCCTGAAGCGCACCAGCGTCTCGGCCGACGGCCTGACCTGTGACTACGCCGCCGACGGCGTCGAGGTTTCGCTCAAGCTGGTGAAGCTCGAAGGCGGCAACGCTGTCGCCGCCCTGTCGCCGATCGAGGCCGCCCTGCGTGCCGAAATGCCGGGAATCAAGCCGGGCGAACCCGTGGCGGCGGCGGCCGGGGCGAAGAGTGAGGACGACGTCGACATCAGCCTGCCCGGCATCTCGATCAAGACATCCGGCGAATCCGCCAACGTCAGCGTCGGCGGCTCGGCCGGTCCACAGATCAAGGCGGATGACGACGGGGCCGAGATCCGGGTGCAGCGCAATGTCGAGATCGACGGCAAGCGGGTCGAACACGAAGGCCGCCGCCGCCACAACGATGATGACGGCGTCTATTCCCGATTCATCCTCGCGAGCGACAAGGCGACCGGCAGCTGGGCCGTCGTCGGCTATGAAGCGCGCGGCCCCCAGGGTGGGCCGCTGGTCGTCGCTACCCTGAAAGCCAAACGCGGCCACCACAGCGACGAGGACAGCTTTTCCGATGTGAACGCCCTGATCCGCCATAACGTCGGCGGCCGGCGCAATAGTCACATCACGATTGGAGCGGAGTGACCTCGGTCACCTTGTAGGCCAGCAGCCGTCCATCCTCGTCGGCCACGGACACGTATTCCCCGACCGCGAACCGATGCTCGCCCAGGCGGTGCACCGGTTCGTCATCGGCGTCGTCAGCCGCGTCATAATCGAAATACCAGGTCTGGCCGCGCCGTTTCAGCACGCCGGTAACCGCATCCTCGTCAGCGGTGAAGCGGCGCACCGAACAGTCAGCCCGGTGCGCCTGGAAGCTGTCGACATCCAGCTTGCCGTCGGCCTGCAACGGCGCGACCAGGGCGTATCCGCGGTGGTCATCGCCATCGGCGAACTCGGTGCCGGGATTGCGCGCAAGGCGCATCACGATGCGCGAAAGCGTCATTGAGATCCTCGATTTGTTGATGGTCAGTGGGAAAAGAAAAGCGACGGCCCGTCGTTGTTGAGCAGGGTCCGGGTCGTGCCGCCGAAGATGTATTCCTGGAGACGCGGATGCCCGAAGGCTCCTGCGACCAGGATGTCCGCCGACAGGCGACCGGCAGCGGCCAGCAGCAGGTGTGCGGCATCGCCCGAATCGGTCAGCAGCTCGACCTCGGCCTTGACGCCCCGCAAGGCGAAGAAATCCATCAGCCGATCGGCGTCGAACGTCCGTGACGAGGCTGCCGGCGCGGCGACGATCACCACCCGGCTGGCCTTCTCGAGCAGCGGCAGGGCCGTGCGGGCGGCGCGCGAGGCTTCCTTGCCGCCATCCCAGGCCACCACGGCGACGCCGCCGGTCTTCAGACCCGGTCGGGCGACGATGGTCGGCCGCTGCTCGTCTGCAACGATCTGCTGGAAGGCCTCGGCAAGCGGCCCGCGGCCGCGGGCCGCTTCATTGTCGAACACCACCACGTCGGACAGGCGCCCTTCCATCGAGAGACCCGCCCACACCGGCGATTCCAGCGAAACCAGCGTCGTCTTGGCATAGCCGCAGGCTTCGACGGCCGCCCGGGCCGTGCGCTCGCCCTCGGCGGCGGCTTCCTTCAGGCTGTCCATGGCGGTGATCTGCACGCCGCCCATGAACCCTTCACCCAT
Source organism: Caulobacter sp. (assembly GCA_046598505.1). Lineage (GTDB taxonomy): Bacteria > Pseudomonadota > Alphaproteobacteria > Caulobacterales > Caulobacteraceae > Caulobacter. The sequence goes on from JBKJII010000412.1 coordinate 2,807, forward strand.
CCAGGGCATCAGGTCGGCGATGTCGGCCGGCGCGTGCACGGCCGCCAGTTCCGCCTTGAACGGTGCGGCCAGCGCAACGCCCGCCTTGAGAGTTTCAGCATCGTGGGTGCCGCCCGCGAGCGGTGTCATGATCCTAGCCCAGTTCATTGAAGCTCTCCCTTCGGACCGAACCGTGATCTGATGACCACGCGCAGACATTGATCTTTATCAACCGATGCGCCAGTGGAAGCGCCCTGCACAGGACAAGGAACGAACGGGTGGCGAAAGGGCTGCGTAGCGCGCGATCAGGAAACACGACTCCGCGGGCGTGGCAAAGAATGCTGTCCGGCCGACGCCTCGACCTGCTCGACCCCTCCCCTGTCGACATCGAGATCGAGGACATCGCCCACGGCCTGGCGCGGGTCGCCCGCTGGAACGGTCAAACCATTGGCGAGCATGGCTTTTCGGTCGCCCAACACTCGATGGTGGTCGAGGAACTGGTGGCGCATATCCAGCCGACGGTCGACCCGAAATGGCGCCTGGCCGCCCTGCTTCACGACGCCTCGGAATACGTCATCGGCGACATGATCAGCCCGTTCAAGGCGGCTCTCGGCGTCAGCTACAAGGACTTCGAAGAGCGGCTCGAGCACGCGATTCACGCCCGCTTCGGCCTGCCCGCCAAGACGCCGGTGGCGATCAAGAAGCTGATCAAGCAGGCAGACCGGGCCTGCGCCTTTTTCGAGGCGACCCAGCTCGCGGGCTTTGGACATGAGGAGGCGCTGTCGATCTTCGGCGCGCCGCCGCCGGGCTATCGCCTGACCATCGATCCGCAGGCGCCCAGCGAAGCGCAGAAGCGCTATGTTCACCGCTTCCATGTCCTGTCGGAGGCGGCCGGGTTCGAACCCGTCCAGGCCGCCTTCGACACCGAATGAGACGCCCGTGACCCTGATCGTCAGTCCCCTGCGCGATGTCGAGACGGTGGTCCGCTTTCGCAGACCCTCGCACCTGATCACGCTGCTCGACCCGCATCTGATCGGCGACGCGCCACGGTTTTTCCCGGACCGGCATCTGAAGCTGGCCGTCGACGACGCCTGGGAAGAAGCGCACGGCAAGCTGCTGCCGAGTGCGGACCATGTCGACCGGATCCTTGACTTCGGTCGGACCTGGGACGGCGCGTCGCCCCTGCTGGTGCATTGCTGGGCCGGGGTCAGCCGCTCAACGGCGACGGCCTTCATCCTCGCCTGCGAGCACAATCCCGATGTCGCCGAGGCCGACATCGCCCAGGCCCTGCGCAAGGCCTCGAGCTCGGCCACGCCCAACCCGCTGCTGGTCCGGCTGGCCGACGACATGATGAGCCGCAAAGGCCGTATGGTCGATGCGGTCGCCGCCATCGGCCAGGGTATCTACAGCTATCCGGGCGCGCCGTTCGAGCTGAACATCAAGACCTGAGCAACGCTCGGCCCGACGACGCGTTGCCACTGAGGCAACAGGAGCGGACCATGAGCGACATCACCTATCACATCGTCGAACACGACGGTGGCTGGGCCTACAAGGTCGGCGACGTCTTCTCCGAGACCTTCGCTGCGCGCGCAGCGGCCGTGTCCGCCGCCAGGCGCGCGGCCGCCGAGCAGCGCGTCCCCGGCGCGGACGTCGGCATCGTGTACGAAGACGCGGCAGGCCAATGGCACGCCGAACTGTCTGACGGCGGCGACAGGCCGACCACGCACGTTCAGGAATAGGCGCCCTCCCGTCCGCCGTCGGGGAATGCTACGACCGGAGCGATGTCCCAATCCGTCGTCATCGGCCTGTCCGCCGTCATCATGGCCATTCGCGGCGGCGAGGCGGTGGTGTTGACGGTTCGACCCCATGACAGCGCCAACCGAGTCTCCACGCTGGCAGGGCTACCGTTCGGTCCGTTCGACCCGGAAGGCCACCGCACCTTCGAGATCGCGCTGCGCGACTTCGTCACCGAGCAGACGCGGTTTGACCTGGGTTATGTCGAACAGCTCTACACCTTCGGCAACAAGGGGCGGGATGCGCCACGGGCCGAGATCGGCGCGGGCGCAGCGCGGGTCGTGTCGGTCGGCTATCTGGCTCTGACGCCGACGGCCGTCGACACGGACGCGCCGGACAGCGCCTGGGCCCCCTGGACGCGGTTCTTTCCCTGGGAGGACTGGCGACAGGGCCGCCCGGCTCTCATTGACGAGGCCATCGGGCCGGCCCTGCGGGCCTGGGCCGGCAAGGACGAGGCGAAGCTCGCGCGCGCGCGGTTGCTGTTCGCGCTCGACGAGGCCCGCTGGAACGAAGAGCGGGTGCTGGATCGCTACGAGCTGCTCTACGAAGCCGGGCTGACCCCCGAAGCGAGCCGGGATCAGGCGCGCGAACGGGGCGAGTCGACGGTCGAGCCACGCGCCCTGTCAGCGGCGCTCGGCGAGCCCATGCTGTCGGACCACCGTCGCATCCTGGCGACAGGTCTGGGCCGCCTGCGTGGCAAGACCAAGTACCGGCCGGTTGTGTTCGAGCTGATGCCCCCGGAGTTCACGCTGTCGGCGCTGCAGCGGGCCGTGGAGGCGATCGCCGGGGTGCCGCTGCACAAGCAAAACTTCCGCCGTGTGGTCGAGCGCATCGACCTGGTCGAGGGCCTCGGCCGTATGGATACCGAGACCGGCGGCCGGCCGGCCGAGTTGTTCCGCTTTCGCCGCGAGCTGCTTACTCAGCGGCCTGCAGGGGGGCTGTCTCTGCCTCTGCTGCGGGACTAGCCGCCGCCTCCCGCGCCCGCCACCTGGCCTTGAGGGTCGCGGAGGTGTCGCGGGAGCCGTCGGGGCTCCAGCCCGGTGGTCCGAACAGGTAGCCGAACACCTCCCGCAGCGACCGTGACCCGGCCAGGTCCTTGCCGATCGCCATCCATTCGTGGAACGCCACGCGGAAGACATTGAAATCGCCCAGGTTATGCACCACGCCATAGCGGCAGGGCTCTGCATCCTCCTCGGGGATGTAGGTGCCGAACATGCGGTCCCAGATGATCAGAACCCCGGCGTAGTTGGCATCGAGATACCTCGGGTTGCGCGCATGGTGAACCCGGTGATGCGACGGCGTGTTGAACACCGCCTCGAACCAGCGGGGGAAGCGCTTCACCGCCTCGGTGTGGATCCAGTACTGGTAGACGAGGCTGATGCCCTTCTGGATCGCCACCATGGCCGGCGGGAAGCCGAAGAAGATCAGCGGCAGCCACAGCAGCCAGGTGCCGGCGATCCCGCCTGTCCAGGTCTGCCGCAGGGCCGTGGCCAGGTTGTAGTGTTGCGAGGTGTGGTGGTTGACGTGGCTGGCCCACCAGAACCGCCGCTCATGCGAGAGGCGGTGGAACCAGTAGTAGGTCAGGTCCTCGAGGAAGAAGACCGCCACCCACGCCCACCAGGCGTTCATCGGGATCTCGAACAGGTGGTAGCGGTAGGCCCACAGGGTCACCGCGAAGATCGCGCCGCCGGTCAGGGCGCCGGCGACCGAGCTGCCGAAGCCCATGGCCAGCGAGGTCGCGGTGTCCTTGACCTCGTACACGGCCTTCGCCTTGCGCAGCTTGGCCAGGATGATCTCGGCGACGATCGTCACCACAAACAGCGGGACGGCCAGATCGACGGGATTGAACGCCGGCTTGATGGGATCGAGGATCATGCCGCCTGGGCCTCCTGCGCATTTTCGGGTGGCCAGGGCGTGACGCCGCTGACGGCCAGTCGGGCCATCGGCGCGGCCGGGTCTCGCAGCTTGAGCAGCACTCTGCCCCGCCGCACGGGCGCGACCAGCGCCAGCCGCCAGGGCATGGTCCGCGCAACCCAGGAATCACCCAGTCGGTAGACGACGAGGGCGTCCGCCCCGGCTCGCCCGATGACGCCGGCGCCGTCGCCCGCGATCCAAAGCAGGTCGGGAGTGAGGTCAGGGAATTCAGCCGCCAGCAAGGCGCGCGCTGACACCTCGTCAAGCGGCGCGATCGGTCGGGCGATGCGCGCCAGCCCCGCCACCGCGATCATGAAAACCACGAAGCCGGCCGATACGGCGAGTTTTATCAGTGTCTCGTTCACGGTGCGCCTTCTCCCCCGGGCGGGGAGTGTCGTCGCGGCGCGGGCGACGTCAACCAAAAAGCCCCTCCCGTTGCCGGGAGGGGCTCCTTGGACCCGTCAAAGTCGGCGGATTCAGAACTTGCGGACGTAGGCGATCGACCAGACGTCGGCGTCGCCGCCGAAGTCGTAGCGCGTGTAGTCGAGGCGAACGCCGTCGTTGGGCGTGAAGAATCCTTCGACGCCGACGCCATAGGCCGCCCCGTCCTCGCTGGCGCTGGTGCCGCCCACATCGACCTCGGCGCTGGCGAAGCCGCCCCGCACGAAGATATCCATGTTTTCGGACACGGGCAGACGAGCGACCGCGAAGGCGCCGTAGGTGTGGGTAAGCTCGACGCTGATGCCGAGAATTTCGTCATCGGCCACGCCGAAGGCCGCTTCGGCTTCCACGCCGAAGTGAGGCGTGAGGTTCACGCCCAGACGTCCCTGGATGACGCCGAGGTTGACGGGATCCACCGAGACGTTGGCGTAGCCAATGGTCCCGTAGACAGAAGCTTCGGCGTGCGCCAGGGCCGGAGCCGCCAGCGACAGGGCGGCGGCCGAAGCCGCAATCAGAAGTTTTTTCATGGTTTCGCTCCCCAGTGCGATTCTTGTGATCGCACGACACCCCCATTTGGCGACCAATAAAGCGCTTGGTCAACCCAAAGGCCTCCTCCCGCGCGGGAAGAGGCCCGTGTTGTGTCTGACGGGTAACGTCGGTCTAGAACTTGCGGGTGTAGCCGAGGGACCAGACGTCAGCGTCGCCGACATCGTAATTGTGACGGGTCCAGTCGAGGCGAACGCCGTCCTTGTCAGTGAAGTGGTACTGACCGCCGACCCCCCAGGCCGCGCCGTCACCGTCCACGTCGCCCAGCGAGGTGTCGAACGTGCTGCTGGTGTAACCGACCCGGGCGAACAGATCGACTTTGGGCGAGACCGGTACGAAGCCGACGACGAAGGCGCCCAGTTCGTGCTGCAGCTTGACGTTCACACCGCTGACGGTGTCGTCGTTGACGCCGAAGGCCGCTTCACCCTCGACCCCGACATAGGGGTTGAACTTATAGCCCAGGCGGCCCTGGATCGCGCCGAGATTGCCGCCATCGGTATCGACGCCGGCATAACCGACCGTGCCGTAGACTTCCTGAGCCTGCGAGACGGCGGGAATGGCGGCGACCGACAGTACAGCGGCCGTAGCCGCAATCATGAGAGACTTCATCGTCTTGAACTCCTTG
>JBKJII010000097.1:0-13813 GCA_046598505.1 Caulobacter sp.
CGAGCCGGTGCCGTACTCCTTGCCGGCGAAGACGACCGCCGGGCGGCCTTCCTGCTGGTAGCGCATGGCCGCGTCGTAGATCGGCATGGTCTCGCCCGACGGGAAGTGTTTGGTCACCCCGCCTTCGATGTCCGGGGTGATCTTGTTGCGGATGCGGATGTTGGCGAAGGTGCCGCGCATCATCACCTCGTGGTTGCCCCGACGGCTGCCGTAGCCGTTGAAGTCCTCGAAACGGACCTGATGGTTCAGCAGGTACTCGCCGGCCGGCGAAGCCTTCTTGATCGAGCCGGCCGGGCTGATGTGGTCGGTGGTGATGCTGTCGCCGAACACCCCGAGGATGCGGGCCTCGACAATGTCGGTCACCGCCGTGGGCAGCATGTCCATGCCGGTGAAGTAGGGCGGGTTCTGCACATAGGTCGAGCCCATGTCCCAGGCGTAGGTCTGGCCGCCGGTGACCTTGATGGCCTGCCAGTTCTTGTCGCCGGTGAAGACGTCGCCATAGCGTTCGGCGAACATCTTGCTGGTCACCGACTTCTTCTGCAGGGCGGCGATGTCGGCGTTGGACGGCCAGATGTCCTTCAGGAAGACGTCCTTGCCCTTCTTGTCCTGGCCGAGCGGCTGGGTCAGCAGGTCGATGCGCATCGAGCCGGCGAGGGCGTAGGCCACGACCAGCGGCGGGCTGGCCAGGTAGTTGGCGCGCACGTCAGGGTTCACCCGACCTTCGAAGTTGCGGTTGCCTGACAGCACCGAAGCGGCGACCAGGTCACCGTCCGAGATGGCGGCCGAGACCGCTTCGGGGAGCGGGCCGCTGTTGCCGATGCAGGTGGTGCAGCCGTAGCCGACCAGGTTGAAGCCAAGCGCGTCGAGGTGCTTCTGCAGGCCGGCCTTGGCCAGGTAGTCGGTGACCACCTGCGAGCCGGGGGCCAGGGAGGTCTTTACCCAAGGCTTCACCGACAGCCCCTTGGCCAGCGCGTTCTTGGCCAGCAGGCCGGCGGCGATCAGCACCGAGGGGTTGGAGGTGTTGGTGCAGCTGGTGATGGCGGCGATGACCACGTCGCCGTGGCCGACATCGAACTTCTCGCCGGCGACCGGGATGCGCACGTCGGCGCCTTCCTTTTTGCCGAACTCACCAGCCAGGGACTCTTCAAAGGCCACGGCGGCATTGCTGAGCAACACCTTGTCCTGCGGACGCTTGGGACCGGCCAGCGAGGGCAGCACCTCGTCCAGGGCCAGTTCGAGGATGTCGGTGAATTCCGGCTCCGGGGCTTCCGGATCGAACCACATGCCCTGAGCCTTGGCGTAGGCCTCGACCAGGTTGACGCGGGCGGGATCACGGCCGGTGGCCTTCAGGTAATCGACGGTCGCCTGGCTGACGGGGAAGAAGCCGCAGGTGGCGCCATATTCCGGGGCCATGTTGGCGATGGTCGCCTGGTCCTCGATCGTCAGGTTCGCCAGGCCGTTGCCGAAGAACTCGACGAACTTGCCGACGACGCCCTTCTTGCGCAGCATCTGGGTGACGGTCAGCACCAGGGCGGTGGCGGTTGCGCCTTCCGGCAGGGCGCCGGTCAGGCGGAAGCCGATCACTTCGGGGATCAGCATCGGGATGGCCTGGCCGAGCATGGCCGCCTCGGCCTCGATGCCGCCTACACCCCAGCCCAGAACGGACAGGCCGTTGACCATGGTGGTGTGGGAGTCGGTGCCGACCACGGTGTCGGGATAGGCGACGTCATGCTCGGGGTGGCCGGCGTCCGGCGCGGTCCAGACGGTCTGGGCCAGGTACTCCAGGTTCACCTGATGGCAGATGCCGGTGCCCGGGGGCACCACGCGGAAGTTGTTGAACGCCGAAGAGCCCCAGCGCAGGAAGCGATAGCGCTCGATGTTGCGCTCGTATTCGCGGTCGACGTTGGAGTCGTAGCTCTTGGCCGTGCCGAAGAAGTCGACCATCACCGAGTGATCGATAACCAGGTCGACGGGGATCAGCGGGTTGATCTTGGTCGGGTCGGCACCCAGCACATTCATGGCGTCGCGCATGGCGGCCAGATCGACCACGGCCGGCACGCCGGTGAAGTCCTGCATCAGTACGCGCGCGGGACGGAAGCTGATCTCGTGTTCGACGCCGCCCTTGTTGTCGACCCAGGCCGCCACGGCCTTCAGGTCGGCTTCGGTAGTGTCGCCGCCGTTTTCATTGCGCAGCAGGTTCTCGAGCAGAACCTTCATTGACACCGGCAGGCGGCTCACGCCTTTCAGACCGGCGTCTTCCGCCGCGGTCAGGCTGTAGTAGACATAGGACGTGCCGCCGACCGCGAGGGTCCGGCGGGTATGCAGGCTATCGATCGACGCCATGTGGGGGAGTCCTTTCCTGTTCTCGGCCGCCCGAAAACCACTTCCGGGATCGCGCGCTCGGAAAGGACTCACAGCGTCCCTCCCGGCGCGGCGTACCTCCGCGCGCGTAGGCGCGGGGCCGATGGCGGGCTGCATACTCCGCGTTTCGTCAAACGTCCATGTCGTCGTCGGGGGCATTGCGACCTGCTCGCAGGTGGCCGGATGATTTCGCGAGTCGCGGTCGAGCAACTCGCGCTGAGGCGCGGCGAGCGGATGCTGTTCGAGCACCTGGACTTTACCGTTGCGGCCGGGGAAGCCGTCGCTCTGGTCGGTCGAAACGGGGCCGGCAAGACCAGTCTGCTGCGGGCCATCGCCGGGTTGCTGCGACCGGCGGCAGGCGCGATTCGTTTCGACGGCGTGGAAGACGCGGCGGACGCGCGCGCGCATGACATTCACCTGGTCGGCCACCAGGACGGCCTCAAGGGCGGCCGTACGGCGCGCGAGGAACTCGCCTTCGCGGCCCTCTGGACCGGCGGGGACGATGTGGGGCTGGCCCGGGCCGCTGACGCGCTCGACCTCGGCCGGCTGCTGGATCTGGAAGTACGCAAGCTTTCCGCCGGTCAGCGCCGCCGTGTCGTGCTCGCCAGACTGGTCGCCGCGCCGCGAACGCTCTGGCTGCTTGACGAGCCGCTGGCCCCGCTCGACAGCGTCTGGCGCGAGCGCATCGGCAGCCTGATCGCCGACCATCTCGCCGGCGGCGGCATGCTGCTCGCGGCGGTGCACGATCCGCTGCCTGTCGCCGCCCGATCGGTGGAGATCGGTGCATGAGCGCGCTGCAGGTCCTGCTGCGTCGGGAACTGGCCCTGGCCTGGGGGCGGGGCGGCGGCCCGCTGCCGGCGCTGGCCTTCTATGCGGGTGTCACAACCCTGGTGCCGCTGGCCATCGGCCCCGAGCCCGAGCGGCTGGCCGTCATCGCGCCGGGCATCGCCTGGCTTGCCCTGGCGCTGGCCTCTCTGCTCTCACTGGAGCGCCTGTTCGAACGCGACTTCGAGGACGGCGCGCTGGACCTGCTGGCGCTCGGCGGCCCGGCCCTCGAAACGGTCTGCGCGATCAAGGCGCTGGCCCAGTGGCTGGCCACCGGCTTGCCGCTGGCGTTCGCTGCTCCGGTCGCAGCGGTCATGCTCGGCGCCCCGGTCACGCTCGCGCCGGTGATTTTTCTCTGCGCCCTGGTCGGCGGCCTGGCCTTCGCCTTCGTCGGCGGCATGGGCGCCGCCCTGACACTCGGCAGTCGCCGCGGCGGGGTGCTGATCGCGGTCATCGTCCTGCCGCTGTTCGCCCCGCCGGTGATCTTCGGCGGTGGCGCGCTCAGCCAGGCGACGGCCGGCGCCGGCGGCGCATCCGGCCTGCTGCTGCTCTGCGCCTGGGCCGCCGCCGCGGTGGCGCTCAGCCCACTGGCCATGGCGGCGGCCTGCCGCAACGCGCTGGACTGACTGGTCGGGTCTTTCGCGACAAGCCTGCAACAAACCGGTGTTCTTGCGACAAACGGCAGCCACACGCCGCGTCCATAAGATGGCCAACAACAAACCCGATTGGGGAGCAATCCAATGACTTCAGCCTTCACCCGCGCAGCCCTTCTGGCCGGCGTTATCACCCTTGCCGGCGCCGCTGCGGCGTCCGCACAAACCCCGCCCGCGCATCCCGGTGGCGACGGCGCGCCCCAGGTCGAGCGCCACGTCATGGTCATGGGCGGGCCCGGCGGTCCGGGCATGCATGGTCCCGGAATGGGCGGCATGCCTGGCATGCACGGTCCGATGGATCCGGAAAAACACGCCCAGCACATGCGCGACGTGCTGCAGCTGCGGCCCGACCAGGACGGCGCCCTGAAGGCCTTCATTGCGGCCATGGCGCCGCCGGCCCCGCCGGCTGAAGGGGCAGCCTCGCCGGCCCACCCGGATATGTCCAAGACCACGCCGGAGCGGTTGGCCATGGCTGAAGCCATGATGTCCAGGCACCAGGCCATGTTCAAAAAGCACAACGACGCCATCCGCGCCTTCTACGGCCAGTTGACGCCCGCCCAGCAGAAGGCCTTTGACGCCCTGCATCAGGGCATGGGCCCGAGGCATGGCGGCCCGGGCATGCGCATGGGCGGCCACGGCGGCCATGGCATGGGCGGCGACCACCAGGTCCGCATCATCCGTCGGGGCGGTCCGGACGGCGCCGCCGCTCACGGCGGCCCGGGCGGCGGGACCTTCATCATCGGCGGTCCTGACGACGACGAAGCCTTCGACATCGAACTCGACGACGCAGACGCCCCCGCCGGGGATCAGTAGTTCTCACAGCTTGCCCGCCGGCTGCCCAGAGGGTAGTCGGCGGGCATGTTCGCCTTTCTCGCCAACCCTGACCGGTTCATGGCCTTCTCACGAAGGGCCGCGCCGGCGTTCGGGGCCCTGGCCGCCGCGCTGATCGCCGCGGGCCTGTGGTACACGTTCACGGCCCCCGAGGATTACCAGCAGGGCGACACCGTCCGGATCATGTTCATCCATGTGCCGGCCGCCTACATGGCCATGTTCAGCTACGTCTGCCTGGGTGTGGCCAGCTTCCTCTCCCTCGTCTACCGCCATGCCCTGGCCGACGCCGCCGCGCGCGCCTGCGCGCCTCTGGGCGCTGCCTTCACCGCGCTCGCCCTGGTCACCGGCAGCCTCTGGGGCAAGCCGATGTGGGGGACCTGGTGGGTCTGGGACGCTCGCCTGACCTCGGTGGTGGTGCTGTTCCTTTTCTGGCTCGGCTACATGGCCCTGCGTGCGGCCATCGATGACGAAACCAGGGCCGGCCGGGCCGCCGCTATTCTCGCGCTCGTCGGGCTGGTGAACCTGCCGGTGATCCACTTCTCGGTCGAGTGGTGGAACAGCCTGCACCAGGGCGCGACGGTATTCGCGGCCAAGGCCGAGAACCGCCTGCCGGCCGCCTATCTCATTCCCATGGCCCTGATGGCGCTGGGCTACACCTCGGCTTTCGGGTCGCTGTGGCTGGTGCGTATCCGGGCCGAGGTCTGGCGACGCCGGGCGTCGGCCCTGGCTCTCAAGGCGGCGGAGACCTGAGCGATGCTGGATTTCGACGCCGGAAAATACGTCGCCTACGTCTGGCCGGCCTTCGCGGTCACGGTCCTGACGTTTGGCTGGATGATCGCTGACAGCCTTGTCCGCGCCCGACGCTGGAAGCGTGAGGTCGAGACCCGCACGAAAGACCGGGCATGAAGCGCCTGCTGGCCTTCACGCCGCTGATCGCCCTGGCGCTGCTGGCCGTGCTGTTCGCGGGCTACTCACTCAAGCGCAATCCCGAGATCCAGACGGCGGCCCTCGTCGGTCGCCCCATGCCGGACGTGACTCTGCCGCGCCTCGAAACCGGCCAGCCCGTCGCCATTCGTCAAGCCTCGACCGGTCCGCTGCTCGTCAACGTCTATGCTTCCTGGTGCGCGCCCTGCGAGCTCGAGGCCCCGGCCCTGATGCGGCTGAAGACCCAGGGCGTGACCATCATCGGCATCGGCTACAAGGATGCGCCGGAGAACAATCTCGCCTTCCTTGGGCGGGTCGGCGATCCGTTCGCGGTTCATCTGCTCGACCGCGATGGCCGCGCGGGGCTCGAATTCGGCGTCACCGGCGTGCCGGAAAGCTTCCTCGTCGACGCCCGTGGGACGATCACCGCCAAATACACCGGCGAACTGACACCGGCCGAGGAACTCGAGATCATCGCGGCGACGCGGCGTTAACCGCGCCTTCACCGCGTTCGGACATCTTGCGACGGCGTTAACCATGTTGCCGAGCCGCCCGTGAACCCCGTCCGCCCCAACATCTGGTCCAACGTCCCGCCGCCCGGACGGGGCGTCGGCGCGGTCGGGGGCGCGGACAAGTCGGCGGCGCAGCGCGCGTTCTTCGACCAGGCTCTGGGCAAGGCAACAGGCGCACCCCAGGCTCAGCCGCAGGCCACGCCGGTCGCGGTTCAGCCGGCCCGCGGCGAACCGGTCCAGCGCATGCCGACAGCACAGCCCGCCGAGGCCCCGACCCGCATCCTGCGGCCGGGCTCGCTGCTGGATATCCGGGTTTAGCAAAACACTCCGTCATCCTCGCGCCTGTCGCGCGGACTCATGATCTCGATATCGGACGCATGAACCCGTCCAGGGCGGCGTGCCTGGGTCGTCGGAACAGGTCCGACGATGACGGCGGTCTGCCCGCTGCCTACTCTGCAGCGACCGCTTCGGCCGATTTCTTCTTCTTTTTCTTCTTCTCGGGCTTGGCGGCCTTGGGGGCCTTGGCCGGCTTCTCGGCCTTCGCGGGCTTCTCCGCCCTGGTCTTCTTCACCTTCGGCGCATCAGTGGCCAGCGCCGCGAGGGCTTCGAGGAAGGCGTCGCGTCTGCCCTTTGGCAGCAGCGCCATCAGCCTGGCGTCGGCCGCATCGGCGCGGGGACCGATCTCGGCCAGGGCTGCCCGGCCGGCGTCGGTCAGATGCACGGCGTTGGCCCGTGCGTCGGCCGTTGACCGCTCGCGCACCAGCAGACCCTTGTCGAGCATCCGCGCGACCATGTCGGCCAGGGTCGAGCGGTCAACGCCGGTCGCCGCCACGAGGTCGGCCTGCGCCGCGCCCGCCTTGGCCGCGACAGCCATCAGTACCGCGTGCTGGCGTTGCGTCACGCCGCCCGGGCCGCCAGCGTCTGCATAGAAATCGAGCGCCCGTTGCGCTGCGCGATGGAGCAGGTGGCCGACGGAGGCCTCCGCCGCCGCGCCGCGCTTTCCGGCCTTGTCCTTGCCCATCGTCTGTCTCCCGGGTCCAACCGCAGACGGACCATAATCACCCTACACGTCGATTTGACGACAGACGATCCGTACCGATCCCATTCCTCTCCCTCCGGGAGAGGAAGCCCGATCTAGACTCCCGGATCGGGCGGTTCCGGCGTCGCATCGCCCTCTTCGGGCTTTTGCAGGTGCTTCATCATGAACGGCGTCTGGGACAGCGAGAAGACGAGAGCCAGCGGAAGCAGGGCGGTGCGGAAGTTTACCCAGAAGGCGTCGCTCTGGGTGTTGCGGACAACTTCATTGGCCACGGCCACGGCGACGAAATACAGACCATAGCGCAGGGTCAGGCTGCGCCAGGCGGCGTCCGGCATCTTCAGGCTTTCGCCCAGCAGCGCCTTCAGAGGGTTCTTCTTCAGCGCCAGCCCGCCAAGCAGGGCAAGGGCGAAGGCCGCGTTCTGGAAAGTGATCTTCATCTTCACGAACTGGGCGTCGTGGAAGAACAGCGTCAGCCCGCCGAACACCACCGCGAAAAGCCCGGCGATCAGCGGCAGTGGCGCAAGCCGGCGCTCGACGACGAAGCCGATAATCAGCGCAATCACCGAGGCGGCCACCAGCACGCCGGTGGCCATGATCAGGTTGCGGCCAAAACCGTAGAAGGCCACTGCGAAGGCGATCGGCGCGCCGTAGTCGACCGCGATACGCACCCAGCGGGCGGAAGAGGACGTCATTGGTTTCTCAGTGCTCCAGACCGACCAGCGAGCGGGAAAAGGCCCGGGCGTCGAAAGGTTGCAGGTCTTCGATGGCCTCGCCCACCCCGATCAGCTTGATCGGTGAGTCCGAGGCCTGGGCTACGGGCACCAGAACCCCGCCGCGCGCGGTGCCGTCCAGCTTGGTCATGACGATCCCCGACACGCCGACCTGGTTGCCGAAGATCTTCTCCTGGGCCAGGGCGTTGCGGCCGACGGTGGCGTCCAGCACCAGCAGTGTCTCGTGCGGCGCATCGGCGTCGACCTTCTTGATCACCCGGATGACCTTCAACAGCTCGTTCATCAGGTCCTGCTTGTTCTGCAGCCGGCCGGCCGTGTCGATCAGCACCACGTCGAACCCCTCGGCCTTCGCCTTCTCCACGGCGTCGAAAGCCAGGCTTGCCGAGTCCGATCCAGTCGGTGCCGACAGGAAGGCCGCGCCCGACCGGTCGGCCCAGATCTTCAGCTGCTCGACGGCCGCGGCCCGGAATGTGTCGCCGGCGGCGATCAGCACCCTGGCGCCCTTGCCGCGCAGGTCCTGGGCGATCTTGCCCAGCGTCGTGGTCTTGCCCGAGCCGTTGACCCCGACGAACAGCACCACATAGGGCCGGGGACCCGAGAGGGCGTCGAACGTCCCCTGGCGCGGAACCAGCTCGGCGGCCACCGCTTCGGCCAGGGCTTCCTTGACCTCGTCCTCGGTGGACGACTTGCCGAACCGCGCCTTGCCGAAAGCCTCGGTGATCCGGGCGGCCGCCTGTGGACCGAGGTCCGCCTCGATCAGCATCTCTTCCAGCTGGTCCAGCTGCGCCTGGTCGAGCGGCTTCTTCACCAGCACGCTGGTGACCTGCTCGGTCATCTCGCGGGTCGATCGCGACAGCCCCGACGTGAGGCGCTGGAACCAGCCCTGTTTCTGCTCAGCCATGGGGGGCTCTTAGCGGGTCCCTAATGTTCCGTCATCCTCGGGCTTGTCCCGAGGACCCCTCTCAGCGCGCCACCAACGGAGCAAGGCGGAAAACCGCCAATGCACCTGAGCAGGGGGTCCTCGCCACAAGGGCGAGGATGACGGGGAGTGTTGGAGATCCCGCGAGCATGGCAAAAGGCGCTGCATGACCGCCCTCGATCTCGGCTTCATCCTGTTCGACTACGCCGCCGTCGCCGTGTTCGGCGCTACCGGCGCGCTGGCGGCCGCGCGGCGGCGGCACGACATCATCACCTTCGCCTTCTTCGCGGCGGTGACCGGCGTGGGCGGCGGCACCCTGCGGGACCTGATGATCGACGCGCCGGTTTTCTGGGTGGCGCGGCCGGGCTATCTGCTGGTCTGCCTCGGCGCAGCCGTCGCGGTCTGGCTGCTCGGGGCGCGGACCTGGCGGATGGGGCTGCTGCTCTGGCTCGATGCGGTCGGCATGGCCGCCTACTGCGTGGTCGGCGCGGCCAAGGCCCTGAGCCTCGGCGTCCATCCAGTCTCCGCTGTTGTCATGGGCGTCCTGACCGCCTGTTTCGGCGGCGTCCTGCGCGACGTGCTGGCCAATGAGCCGTCGGTGCTGCTTCGGCGGGAGATCTATGTCACCGCCGCCCTGCTCGGCGCGGCCGTCTTCGTGGCCCTGGCCAGCCTCGGCGTCGACCGCCTGTTTGCGGGCGGGGCAGGGTTCGTGGTCGCGCTGGCCGTTCGGGGCGGGGCCCTGCGCTTCGGCTGGAGCCTGCCCGGCTTCAAGGGCGAGCCGGAAAGCTAGGCCTTCTTCGGCCAGACCGCCTCGCGCATCGCCACCAGCAACAGCGGCGTCCAGCTCAGCAGGAAGCCCAGGGTCATCAGTCCCACGCTGCCCGGATCGATGCGCGCCGCCACCGTTCCGATGGCCGGCAGCACCAGCAGCACCGCCAGGATCCGCCGCTTCGGCGTGGCTCTCAGGCAGATCAGCGCCAGCACCAGCGCGTGAGCCGCCAGCGCCGCGAACTTGATCCAGGCGGCAGTTGAGGAGCGTGGCAACAGCGGCTCGGCCGCTGACAGGGACTGGGTGATCTTCAGCAGGGTGGTCGTCTCGACCATGTCGGCGACAAAGGCCAGCACGGCGAGGCCGACGGCCGCCATCGCCAGCCGCGACCGCCCGCCCAGCCACAGCGCCGCCAGGATTGCGAAGGCGGTGTAGGTCGGGATGTAGCCGGCGATGTCGAGATGGTTCACCGCATCCATCGCGGCGATCACCGGCTGTTGGCAGACCGCCGGCCCGAACACGGCGGCCAGATCGGCGGCGGTGCGCGCGAACTCGAACTGCACCACCGACCCCGCGCCCATGCAGGTCCCGGCGGCCTTGACCGCCGCCAGCTGCTGGAAGGCGACGGTAATCACCAGCGAAGCCAGCCCGGCAAGGCTGGTCAGGATCGGCAGCAGGCGGCGGTTGATGGCGGTCATGGTGGAGCCCTCCCCAGGGTCGTCTGGGGGGAGCGTAGACCCGATTGTCTTCCTCTCCCAGAGGGAGAGGTGGCCCGGCGGAGCCGGGTCGGAGAGGGACGCGCGATGACGGCTGACCGCTGCCACTCCCGCTCCACCATGCTCCGCATGGTCCCCCTCTCCCTGGGGGAGAGGAAGGCTATATGAGCTCTGCCGTCACCCTGCCGCCGGCCACACCGGTCACCCGCATCGCCATGATCTCACCCACCGGCGCATCACCCACGAACGCGATCTCGGTGAAATCGTCTGCCCGGGCCACGCCCGCCTTCTCGACCAGCCCGTTGAGCTCCCGCCCCACCTGCCGCGCCAGATGCCGCTGCAACGCCGCCTCGCCGGCTTCGCGCAGACGCCGGGCGCGGTCCTTGATCACAGTCCCCTTCACCGGCGGCATCCGCGCCGCCGGGGTGCCGGGGCGGGCGCTGTAGGGGAAGACGTGCAGGAACGACAGGCCCGCCGCCTCGACCAGCGCCAGGGTATTCTCGAACGCCGCCTCGCTCTCGGTCGGGAAGCCGGCGATCAGGTCGGCTCCGAAGGCGGTGTCGGGCCGCACGGCGCGGACCTCGGCGATGAGCTTGAGCGCGTCCGCGCGCAGGTGGCGGCGCTTCATCCGCTTGAGGATCAGGTCGTCGCCGGCCTGCAGGCTGAGGTGCAGGTACGGCATCAGCCGGGGCTCTTCGGCCAGGCAGCGCATCAGGTCCGGATCGATCTCGGCGGCGTCGATCGACGACAGCCGCAGGCGGGGCAGGCTTGGGACCAGCTTCAAAATGCGCGAGACCAGCTGGCCCAGCGTCGGCTGGCCGGGCAGGTCGGCGCCCCAGCTGGTGATGTCGACCCCGGTCAGCACCACCTCGCGGTAGCCTTCGGCGGTCAGGCGGCGGACCTGGTCGACCACCTCGCCGGCGGCGGCGCTGCGCGAGTTGCCCCGGCCAAAGGGGATGATGCAGAAGGTGCAGCGGTGGTCGCAGCCGTTCTGGACCTCGACGAAGGCCCGCGCGCGGTCGCGCAGCCCGTCGATCAGGTGGCCGGCCGTCTCGCGCACCGACATGATGTCGTTGACCCTCACCCGGGCCGACGTATCGGCCAGCGCGCCGGGCTGCGCCTTCTCGGCATTGCCCAGCACCAAGTCGACCTCGGGCATGGCGGCGAACGCGGCCGGGTCGAT
The DNA here is from genome assembly GCA_046598505.1 of Caulobacter sp. Taxonomy (GTDB): domain Bacteria; phylum Pseudomonadota; class Alphaproteobacteria; order Caulobacterales; family Caulobacteraceae; genus Caulobacter. The sequence goes on from JBKJII010000097.1 coordinate 11,464, forward strand.
CTGCGCCGCGCAGCCGGTGACGATCAGCCGGGCGCCCGGCCGCTCGCGCCGCGCCTTGCGGATCGCCTGCCGCGCCTGGCGGACGGCCTCGTTGGTCACGGCGCAGGTGTTGAAGACCACCGCGTTCTCCAGCCCGTCCGCCGCCGCGCGCGCGCGGAGGGCCTCGCTCTCATAGGCGTTCAGCCGGCACCCGAAGGTGACGACCTGGACGTCCTCAAGCGCGGCAGGGATGGGGAGGGAGAGGGTCATGGCTCAAACGAAGACGGGCGGCCGATGTGGCCGCCCTTGGAGGGTGCAATATAGCAGACTGGGCCGGGCGCCCCAAACACAGTCCCAGTCACACTTCGCCCTGATGCCTTGGCGGAGCATGGCGCGAGCGGCCGTCTTGCTCAAGGACCGCTTCGCGGTCATCTGGGCGACCGCCCGCGCTCCCATTCCATCAAGGCGCAAGGGCGACCCTTCATCTTTCCTCCCCCCGAGGGGGAGGGGGACCATGCGGAGCATGGTGGAGAGGGAGACGCAGTCGCGGAGACCGGGTCCCACACCGGCTCCTCCCTCTCCGACCCGGCTCCGCCGGGCCACCTCTCCCTCCGGGAGAGGAAGGTCCGCGATTTGCATCAGATGGCTTCCAGGTCCCGGATCGGCCTTTTCAGGCCGTCCGCGATGACAGTATGAGGAAACGACCGATCCAACCCGGAACACCCATGACCTCCCGTCCCCGCCGCAGCGCCCTCTACATGCCCGCCTCCAACGCCAAGGCGATCGAGAAGGCCAGGACCCTGCCCTGCGACGTGGTGATCCTCGATCTGGAGGACGCCGTGGCGCCGGAGGCCAAGGAGACGGCCCGCGAACAGGCGGTCCAGGCCGTGCGCGACGGCGGCTTCGGCCGGCGTGAGCTGGTCATCCGGGTCAACGGGTCCGACACCCCCTGGGGCGCCGACGACCTGCGCGCCGCCGCCGCCGCCCGGCCGGACGCGATCCTGGTCCCCAAGGTCAACGGCCCCAACGACGTCGCCGACTACAGCGCGCCGCTGCAGGGCGACACGGCCCTGTGGGCGATGATCGAGACCAGCCGCTCGCTGTTCGCGCTGGAGGACATCGCCGCCGCCCGCGCCACCACCCGCCTGACCACCTTCGTCATGGGCACCAACGATCTGGCCAAGGAGATGCGTTTTCGCCTCACCGCCGGTCGCGAGCCGTTCTTCGCCGCCCTGTCGATGGCCGTGGCGGCCGCGCGGATGCACGACCTGACCATCCTGGACGGCGTACACAACGACATCGAGGATGCAGAGTCGCTCGAGGCCGTCTGCCGCCAGGGCGTCGACTTCGGTTTCGACGGCAAGACCCTCATCCATCCCAAACAGGTCGACATCTGCAACACCGTCTTCTCGCCGGCCCCGGCCGAGGTCGACTGGGCCCGGGCGGTGATCGCCGCCTTCGCCCTGCCGGAGAACCAGGGCAAGGGCGCCATCCGCGTGGACGGCAAGATGGCCGAGCTGCTGCATCTGGCCCAGGCCGAGCGACTGGTCGCCGTGGCGGAGGCCATCGCCCTGGCGGACGCCGCTTGAGGCTCGGCCTCGCCCTTCTCCTGACGCTGGCGCTCGGCGCCGGCGTCTCCTCCGGCCGGTCCCGACGCCGAGCCGCCCGCCTATGATCCCATCGGCGACGCCATCGCCGCCGCGCTGCCACCGGACCAGACGACCGACCAGGAGTCGGACGCAATCCCCGCCGACCGCCCCGCACCGCCACCCGCCGGCTATACGCCGCCGCCGCCGCCGCCGACCACGACCTGGCTGCCGGCCCGCCCGCTGATCATCACGCCTTACAGCCCGCCCGCCGCGCCGCGCCGCCCGTCGCTCGACCGACCGGTGATGCTCGACGAGACAGGGAAAAGCCCCGACGGTCCGCCCACGGTGGTCGACCTGACCTACGAGAGTCGCATCCGCGGTTCGGCCGCCGCCTCCCAGGGCCTGCAGGGCCCGCTCGACGGCGGCTGGACCGTGCGCACCGCCGCCGGCGCGCCGGTGCTGTCGCTGCAACTCGTCGATCGCGGCACGGGCTATGGCCAGCTCGAAGGCGCCTGGCGCAGCCTCGATACGCCGGTCAGCAAGGTCGGCCTGATCGACAGCCTCGACCGCCAGCCGGTCATCCTGACCATCCGCATTACGAGAGCGCCCGGCCGGCCGACCGCCGTGCTGAGCCTGACGCCGTCGTCGGACGGTTCATGGTCCGGCGAACTGATGGACGACAGGGGCGTGCGTCCGGTGGTGATGAAGCGGAACTAGGGGACAGATCGGGGACATGTACCGCCTTCGGCATGTGTCCCCATCAGCTTTGGCGGTGGGGGACA
>JBKJII010000013.1:0-3966 GCA_046598505.1 Caulobacter sp.
TGTCGGTCAGGCGGATGAACAGGCGGAACCGCGTCACGCCGGTCGCCCGGCCGTGGAAGTCGCTGCCCACTTGATCGGCGAGAAAGGCGGCCACGTAGCGGTCATTGGCGTCGCGCTCGGCGGCCATGGCGCGGCGCTCAGCGAAGGTGATCCGCTCGGCGGTGTCCTTCATCTTGCTGACGTCCTGGTCGGTCAGGCCGTCAGTCCCCAGCCCCAGCGCCCGGATCAGGCCGCGGTGCACGATCAGGTCGGCGTAGCGGCGGATCGGGCTGGTGAAGTGGGCGTAGCGCTGCAGGTTCAGGCCGAAGTGACCGATGTTGTCGGGATTGTACTGGGCCTGCATCTGGGTGCGCAGGACCACCTCGTTGACGATGTCGGCGTGCGGCCCTTCGCGGGTCTCCAGCAACAGCTTGTTGAACCGGTCGGTGCGCGGCGCCTCGCCCTTGCTCCAGCTTATTTCCAGCGTCTGCAGGAAGTCCGTCAGCGCCATCATCTTCTCAGGGGAGGGCGTGTCGTGGATCCGGTAGATCAGCGGCGTCTTTTTCTGCTCCAGCGTCTCGGCGGCGCAGACGTTGGCCTGGACCATCATCTCCTCGATCAGCCGGTGGGCCTCCAGCGAGGCGCGCTTGGTGATCGAGGCGACGTCGCCCTCCGGCGAGATGATGATGCGGCGCTCATCGCTCTCGATGGCCAGCGGCGAGCGGGCGTGGCGGCCCTTGAGCATGCAGTGATAGGCGGCCCAGAGGGGCCGCAGTATGCCCTCGACGATGGGGCCGGTCTTGTCGTCGGGGTTGCCGTCGATGGCCATCTGGGCCTGCTCGTAGGAGAGCTTGGCCGCTGACCGCATCAGGCCCCGCACGAAGCGGTGGCTGATCTTGCGGCCATCGGCGTTGAACACCATCCGCACGGCCATGGTCGCGCGGTTCTCGCCCTCGCGCAGGGAGCAGAGGCCGTTGCTCAGCACCTCCGGCAGCATCGGCTCGACACGGTCGGGGAAGTAGACGCTGTTGGACTTGTCGCGGGCGATGGCGTCGAGCGCCGTGCCAGGGCGGACATAGGCGGCGACATCGGCGATGGCCACCCAGACGATCCAGCCGCCGGGATTGCGCGCTTCCGGATCAGGATGGGCGAACACAGCGTCGTCGTGGTCGCGGGCGTCGGCCGGGTCGATGGTGATGAACGGCAAGTCGCGCAGGTCCTCACGGCCCTGCAGCGTCGGCGGCTGGGCCGCTTCGGCCTCGGCCTCCGCTTCCGGCGAGAAGCCGGTCGGGATGCCGTGACTGTGGATGGCGATGAGGGAGGCCGCCCTTGGCTCGTCCTCGCGGCCGACCACTTCCAGCAGCTTGCCCTGTTTGGGACCGTAGCGCTGGGTCTGGGCGCCGATGGTCGCCAGCACCAGGTCGCCGTCCCTGAGCTTCTCGCCGTCGGCGAACGACAGGATCAGGCTGTCCTTGCTCTTGCGGTCGACCGGCTCGACGCGGATCTCGCGGTTGGCCTTGCGGATGACGCCGAGGATGCGGTGCGCGCTCTGGCCGAGCTTCTTGATCAGCCGGGCCTGGTATTCGCCGGTCTCGAGGTGGTCGAAGTGGACCAGCACCCGATCGCCCATGCCGGGCGCGCCGGCGACGTCCTCGCCCCGTCCGGGCGCCAGGCGCGCGAGCGGTGCATCCTCGCCGGCCTTGACCAGCCGGACGTAAAGCTCGCCGTCGGTGTCGCGCTCGACCACGTCGGCCACGCCGACCGGGGGCAGGGCGCCGGCGGGCGCGAAGCCCTTGCGGCCACGTTTGCCCAGCGCACCTTCGTCTTCCAGCTTGCGCAGCATGTCGCGCAAGGCTCGCCGCGCCTCGCCCTTGAGCCCGAACGCCCGGGCGATGTCGCCCTTGTCCTGCTCACCGGCGGTTTTCAGGAAGGCGAGCAGCGTCTCCCGATCCGGCAGGCCGGGCGGCGGGCGGTTGGTCCTGGTGGGCTTGGTCGCCGGCTTCGGCGGACGGGGAGGCTTGGGCATGGGGCGGAGATATCACAAGAGCTCGTCATCGTCGGACTTGTTCTGGAGCCTGCCCTCGGGTCGGCCGCAGGCCGAGCCCGGGGGACCCATGAACACCTGATTCTCGTCGGGGCTGGGGCAAGACCCCAAAATCGCATTGCCTGCGCCGCGCGCTTGGGTCCTCGGGACAAGCCCGAGGATGACGGATCTTTATTCGGCGGGCGCCTTCTTCTTCGCCGGAGCCTTCTTTTTCGCGTCCGGCTTCTTTTTGGCCTTCACGGTCTTGGCCGTCATCGCGTCCGGCTTCTTCGGAGCCGCCGCCTTCCTGGCCTTGACCGGCTTCTTGCCGCCGCCCTTGGCGACGCGTTCGGCCAGCAGGGCCACGGCCTCTTCGAGCGTGATCTCTGTCGGCTCCTTGCCGCGCGGGACATTGGCGTTGGTGGCGCCGTGCTTGATGTAGGGGCCGAAGCGGCCGTTGAGAATCTTGATTGCCTGGCCGTCCTCGGGGTGGGCGCCCAGGTCCTTCAGCGCCGCAGCCGTAGCGCGGCCGCCCTTGCCGCCGGCCCGCTTCTCGGCGAGCACGGCGACGGCGCGGTTCAGACCCACGTCGAACACCTCGTCGGCGCTCTCCAGGTTGGCGTAGGTGCCGTCGTGGAGCACGAACGGGCCGTAGCGGCCGATGCCGGCGACGATGACCTTGCCGTCCTCGGGGTGCATGCCGACGTCGCGGGGCAGGTCGAGCAGGCGCAGGGCCTTGTCGATGTCCATGGCGGCCGGCAGCCAGCCCTTGGGAAGGCTGGAGCGCTTGGGCTTGTCGCCTTCCTTCGGCGTTTCCTCGACGTAGTGACCGAACCGGCCGTTCTTCAGCCAGACCGTCTGGCCGGTCTTGGGATTGAGGCCCAGTTCGCGATCGCCCTCGGCGGCTTCGCCCTCACCGTCAGGCTGGGCGATCGGGCGGGTGAAGCGGCATTCAGGATAGTTCGAGCAGCCGATGAAGGCCCCGAACTTGCCGGTCTTCAGGCTCAGCTGGCCGACGTTGCAGGTCGGGCAGAGGCGCGGGTCAGACCCGTCTTCCTTGGCCGGGAAGATATGCGGACCAAGCGCCACGTTCAGCGCGTCCAGCACGTTGGTCACGCGCAGCTCGGCGATCTCGCCGACAGCCGCGTGGAAGTCCTTCCAGAAGTCGCGCAGCAGCTCTTTCCAGTCGAGCTTGCCATCCGAGACCAGGTCGAGCCGCTCTTCCAGCGCCGCGGTGAAATCGTATTCGACGTAGCGCTTGAAGAACTCCTCAAGGAAGGCCGTAACCAGCCGGCCCTTGTCCTCGGGAATGAAGCGGTTCTTGTCCATCCGCACATAGGCGCGGTCGCGCAGCACCGTCAGGATCGAGGCGTAGGTCGAGGGTCGGCCGATGCCGAGCTCTTCCATCCGCTTGACCAGGCTGGCTTCGGAGAAGCGCGGGGGCGGCTCGGTGAAGTGCTGGTCGGCGCGAGCGGCGATCACCCGGGCGTCGGCCCCCTCATTGATGATCGGCAGCTTGCCGGCAAAGTCGGCGTCCTCGCCGCCGGCCGTGAGGTCCGTGGACGAGACAGGATCGTCACGGCCTTCCTCGTAGACGGCGAGGTAGCCGGGGAACTGGATCACCTGGCCGGTCGCGCGCAGGGCGGTCTTGCCGTCGCTGCCGTCCAGGTCGACCGCGGTCCGCTCGATGCGCGCGGCTTCCATCTGCGACGCGATCATCCGTTTCCAGATCAGCTCGTAGAGCCGGCCCATGTCGCTTTCGAGCTTCAGCTTGCCGGGATTGCGCTCCAGCGAGGTCGGGCGGATCGCCTCGTGGGCTTCCTGGGCGTTCTTGGCCTTGGTCTTGTAGAAGCGCGGCGTCTCGGGGACGTAGTCCTTGCCGTACAGGCCGCCGATGACCTTCCGGGCCTCGTCCAGCGCCTCGGGCGCGGCCTGCACGCCGTCGGTCCGCATGTAGGTGATCA
>JBKJII010000025.1:0-7047 GCA_046598505.1 Caulobacter sp.
CGTGGCTGTGCGACAGTCGCACCAGCACCGCGGACCGGGTCGGCGACGGCTCGTCGCCACGCTCGAGGTCTTCGCCGGTCTCGATCAGGGAGAAGGCGCGGCTGGTCGGCACACCCAGCGCCTCGAGCATCGTCGCGGCCAGCACCTCGCGCATACCGCCCTTGAGCGTCAGCCGACCGTCGCCGCGGCGGGACCAGGGCGTCTGGCCCGAGCCCTTGGTGGCCAGATCGAGCAGCCTGTCCGTCCTGGCCTCGCGCAGCTGGGCGAACAGAAAGCCGCGACCGTCGCCGAGATCCGGGTTGTAGGTGCGGAACTGATGACCGTGATAGCGCATGGCCAGCGGCCCGGGCTGGTTGTCGGGCAACGGCGTGAACCGGCCGAAGTGGCTGATCCATTCGTCGTCGGTCAGAGACTGCAGCCCTACCGTCTCCGCCGCCCGCCCGTTGCGGTGGCGCAGGATGGTCTGCGGAAAGTCCGCCGCCGTCACCGGATCGGAGAACTCCGGGCCGAGCTGCATGAAGCGGGGGTCAGGGCGGTAGACGGGCGAGACGGGCATGTCCCGGAAATGACCCGCTCAGCGGGCGGGCGCAAGGGCGCGCTACGACCCCGCCGTCCAGATCAGCCAGGCGATGTAGGCGGCGTAGCCCGCGATCAGCAGCAGGCCCTCGCCGCGCGTGATCTTGCCGAGCCGACGCGCAAACAGGACCATCAGCAGGGTCGCCGCCACCAGCACCCAGATATCCAGCCGCGCGATCTCCGGGGGAACATCGACCGGATGGACCGCTGCCGTGATCCCGAGAATGCCCAGGATATTGTAGAGGTTCGAGCCCAGAACATTGCCCAGGGCGACGTCGCCCTGCTTGCGCATCGCCGCGACCAGGCTCGTGACCAGCTCGGGCAACGAGGTCCCCAGGGCCACGATCGTCAGCCCCACCAGCGTGTCGGAAACGCCCATGCCGCGCGCCAGGACGATGGCGCCGCCGACCAGCAGATGGGCGCCGTAGATGGTGATGCCGATACCCGCCGCGGCCATGGGCAGGGCGAACCAGAGGTTCGGCGCAGCCCTGGACGGTGACTCGGCGGCGTCCTCGATCCGCTCGCTCTCGGCATTTGGCCGGCGACGTTCAGACACCCAGACCGCGGCGATGTAGACGATCAGCGCGCCGATGGCGAAGTAGCCCATCTCGCGCGTCAGCCGCCCCTGCAGCACCGCCCAGGCCAGGCCGCCGGTCGCCGCGACGACCGCGATGGCGTCGCGCCGGAACGCTCGCTGATTAACGACGAGCGGCGCGACCAGCGCGGTGATGCCCAGGATCAGCAGGCTGTTGGAGATGTTGGAGCCGACGACGTTGCCGAGGGCGATGCCCGGCGATCCGGCCATCGCGGCCTGCAGGCTCGTGACGAGTTCGGGCGTGGATGTCCCGAAGCCGACCATGGTCAGCCCGATCAGCAAGGGACTGACGCCCATGCGCTTCGCGGCGCTGGAGGCTCCCCGCACCAGCAGGTCGCCACCGACCGCGAGCATCGCGAGACCTGCGAGAATGCTTAGCCAAAGCGTCATGGGCCACCCCCGCCAAGGGGATGGCCCGGAAACGCCTGCGCCGCAATCAAAACCGGCGGGTGATCAGGCCCCCGTGCCGGCCACGCGCAGGCTGGCGACCTGCAGCTCCAGACGCTTCACCTCGCGCAGGATGCTGTTCTTCTGCATCTCCATGAAGAACCACAGCTTGATCATGCTGAAGCCGACGCAGGCCAGCCCGGCGGCAGCGCCCCACAGCATCATGGTCCGGAGATCGGCCGCCTGCACGAACCGGTAGGTCAGGTAGCAGAACAGGCCGAACAGCAGGAATCCACCGAACCAGCCGGCAAAGCCGATGATCCGATGTTGCTGCTGGAAGGCCCCGAGGGCCTGATGAATCAGGGACGGCTCTCGGCCGAGTTCATCGAGCAGTTGCTGGTCCTCCGGCGAGAGCGCGCGGCGGATCGCTTGATCAAGCTGGGACATGGTCTTCTCCTTGCAGCAGGGTTTTCAGGGACAGCCGGATCGCGTGGAGGCGCGATTTGACGGTTCCCGTGGGAATTCCGAGGGCTTCGGCCACTTCGTCGACGGCCAGCCCTTCGCCGTAGAACAGACCGACCATCAGGCGCTGGTCGATCGGGAGGGCCGCCAGAGCGTCTGAAAGATCGAGCGTCTGGTCCGGATCAGCGGGCCGCAGACCGCCGCCGGGTGCGACAGCCTCCTCGTGTGTCACGGAACTGGCGAGCGCGCGGCGGCGCTGGCGGCGGCGCACCTCGTCCACGCATTTTCGGGTGGTGATCCCGAAGGCCCAGGCTGGAAAACGCGTCGGATCGTCGAGACGCCTCAGGCCCCGGGCGATCCCGATCCAGGCTTCCTGCACGGCGTCGCTCGCGGCATCGCTGTCCCGCAGGACAAGCGCCGCATGCCGGCGGAGTCTGGGTGTCCAGCGCGCGGCCAGGCGGCCGAAGGCGTCGGACGAACCGCTCTGCGCGGCCAGCACGAGGTATTCGTCAAAAACGGCTTCGGTGCTGCGGTTCATCTGCCACCCTCACCGATATAGTCGCTGCATCGACAGGATCGGTTCGGCTGCAGCGCGGATTTTCGTCGCTAAGGGTTCCAGCCGAGCAGAAGCAGCATCGCGATGAAGCCAATCAGGTACGCCACCGCGACCATCCAGCCCTCCTTCACCCAGGCTACGACGGAGCGGGTTTCGGGATAGATGTTGCTCAGCGCCACGCCCGCCGAGGAGCCGAACCAGATCATTGAACCGCCAAAGCCCACCGAGAAGGCCAGGAGCGCCCAGTCATAGCCACCCTGCTGGAGCGCCAGTGCGGTGAGCGGAATGTTGTCGAAAATGGCCGACAGGAAGCCGAGTCCAAGCGTCGTCGCCCAGGTCGGGTGAGGCAGCTGCTCCACCGGCATCAGGGACGCGCAACCGACCAGCGCCACCAGGAACAGCGCACCGTGGATCGCCTCGCCGGTGACCTTCCATTCGGGATTGCGGATCACCGCCGTCAGCAGGATGGCGGACCAGAGCGCGAGACCCAGCACCGGCGCGACCTCCTCCAGACCGTGAAACACGCTGTTGGCCACGATGTTGGCCGTCACGATCGCCGCCAGCATGGCCAGCACGGTCGAGGCGCGAAGCCAGTCGATGCTGACATGCTCGCCGCTATGGGGGATGACCGGTGCGATCTTCTGCTGTCGCCACGCGGCCAGCGGTGCGAACACGAGGAAGGCGACAACCGAAGCCACAAAGGCCCACAACAGCTTCACCGGGGACACGCCGCTGATCCACATCATGGTCGTGGTGGTGTCGCCCAGCACGCTTCCCGCGCCCCCGGCATTGGCCGAGGCGACGATGGCCACCAGAAACCCGATGCCGACCTGTCCCTTGTAGAGATGCCGGGCCATGACGCCGCCGATCACCGCCGATGCGATATTGTCCAGCAAGGCCGACAGCACGAAGACGATCGCCAGCAAGGCCAGACCGCCGGTCCAGTTGTCCGGCATCAGCGCGGGAACCCTGTCGGGGATATTGCTGCGTTCAAACTGATTGGACAGCACAGCGAAGCCGACGAGCAGCAGCATCAGATTGGCCAGCACGACCCATTCATGAGCCATGTGGGCGGCGAGCCCACCAAATCCGGGGATCCCGCCAAAGTCCGCCGCCGCCAGCTTGTATCCGACGATCAAAACCAGCCCGGTGAGGGCCACTGCGAGCGGGCGCTTGTGGAGCAGCGCGACACCGACCAGCACCAGGGCAAAAAAGACGAATTCAAGCGGAATGCCGAACATCGGGGACCTTCTCCCGGGGGAAGCTATGGGAGGGATGGTTGTGCCAATCTCCGGCTCAGGGGCCTAGCGAAATCGGATCAGATGTCTCGTTTCGGTCGAACGCCGCTTTTTGACACCTATGCTGTTACATTCGAGCCACGAAGCCGTCATTTCCCTTTATTCGTAAGGGATTGACGCTTGTGCAGGTTTGTCGGCGCAACGTAGGTGATCGCCGTCAACTTTGACGGGGCCGTCAGGCTCGCAAGTGTTTGTAATCCGCGCAGCCCCTCCCCGGGCGCGCCAAAAAACTCAGGACAGGACATGCGTTTTTCACAGTTGCTTCGCGCGTCGGCCTCGGCCGCCGTGCTCTCGACCCTTATCGCCGGCGCCGCCGCTGCCCAGGAGCCGTCGGAATCGACCAGCGTCGACACCATCATCGTCACCGCCACCAAGCGTGAGCAGAGCCTGCAGGACGTGCCGGTCGTCGTCACCGCCGTCAGCGGCCAGCTGATGCAGGACGCCGGGGTCAAGGACATCAAGGATTTGACGATCCTGACCCCGGGCCTGACCGTCACCTCGACGTCGAACGAGACGGTCACCACCGCCCGCATCCGCGGCGTCGGCACCGTCGGCGACAACCCCGGTCTGGAATCCTCGGTCGGCGTCGTGATCGACGGCGTCTACCGTCCGCGCAACGGCGTCTCGTTCGGCGACCTCGGCGAACTGCAGCGCGTCGAAGTGCTGAAGGGCCCGCAAGGCACGCTGTTCGGCAAGAACACCTCGGCCGGCGTCATCAACATCCTGTCGGTCGCCCCGTCGTTCAACTTCGGCGCCCAGGCTGAAGTCACCGTCGGCGACTACGGCGCGCGCGGCGCCTCGGCCTCGGTCACCGGCCCGTTGACCGCTGACGACACCGTCGCCGGCCGCCTGTTCGTGGCGACCCGCCAGCGTGACGGCTTCCTCGACGTCGTGACCGGCACGGCCGGACCGCGTACCAAGTCGGACGACGTGAACCAGGACTTCTGGACCATTCGTGGCCAGCTGCTCGCCGTTCCGACCGAGTCCCTGAAGGTTCGCATCATCGGCGACTACACGGTTCGCGATGAGTCCTGCTGCCTCGCCACCCAGCTGGTGGTCGGCAACGCGGCCAACTCGCGCGCCAACCTGGTCAACGCGACCCGCCCGGGCTCGATCGACACGACCGAGCGCCCGTTCGACCGCACGGCCTACGCCAACCGCGACACCGACCAGAACATCGTCGACACGGGCTTCTCCGCCCAGGCCGACTGGGAGATCAATGACGCGGTAACGCTGACCTCGATCACCGCCTGGCGGAACTGGCGCGCCGAAACCGGCCAGGACTCTGACTTCACCGCCGCCGACATCGCCTACCGCCCGGGCGACGGCACGAACTACAACGAGTTCGGCCAGTTCTCGCAGGAAGTCCGCCTGGCCGGCGCGACCGAACGCTTCGACTGGCTGGTCGGCGCCTTCTACGCCAACGAAGAGCTGCACTCCCGCTCGGTGCTGAAGTACGGCAAGGACTTCTACGGCTACTTCGACCAGCGCGTGCTCGGCAACGTCCCGGCCCTGATCGGCCTGACGTCCGGCACGATCCACCAGAACGGCAACGGTTCGGACGACCACTACAACCAGGTCGACAAGACCTTCGCCCTGTTCACGGACGACACCTGGTCGGTCACCGACGCCCTGAAGCTGACGGTTGGCCTGCGCTACACCAACAGCGACAAGACCCTGACCACCCGGTACACGACGACCGGCGCCTCGTGCGACCAGGGTGAAGCGGCCTACGGCACGATCGCCGGCCTGGCCGGCGTCGCCACCGCCCGTTCGATCGTCGGCGGCCTGTGCCTCAACGCGCAGAACAACGACTTCGACGCGCTGGGCAAGTTCAAGCAGAACGCCGGCGAAGAAGAGATCACCGGCACCGTCAAGCTGGCCTACAAGGTCTCCGACGACATCATGACCTACGCGTCCTTCGCGCGGGGCTACAAGTCGGGCGGCTTCAACCTGGACCGCACCAGCCGCGCCCGGATCACCCCGCTCGGCGCGCCGCTGCCCTTCAACCCGGGCTCCAACTGCACCGTCGCCTCGGGCTGCCTCGACTACGCCGTCCTGACCGACACCAGCTTCGCCGCCGAGTTCGCGGACTCCTACGAACTGGGCATCAAGACCAAGTGGTTCAACAACTCGCTGCTACTGAACGCGACCGTCTTCTACCAAGACTTCACCGACTTCCAGCTGAACACCTTCATCGGCACGGCCTTCGTGGTCGAGTCGATCCCGCAGGTGATCTCCAAGGGCGTCGACGCCGACTTCGTCTGGTTCACTCCGGTCGACGGTCTGGCCCTGCAGGGCGGCGTGACCTACGCCGAAACCCAGTTCGGCGACTTCACCGCCGCCGACCTGACCGACCCGAGCCGCTTCAACAGCGTGTTCCGCCTGCCCGACTCGCAGGTGTCGTTCGCGCCGCGCTGGTCCGCTTCGGTGGCCGCCACCTACGAGCGTGACCTGACCGACACGCTGGTTTTCCGAAGCAACATCTCGGCCAAGTACACCTCGCAGTACAACACCGGTTCGGACCTGCACCCGGCCAAGCAGCAGGACGCCTTCACCCTGGTCAACGCCCGCATCGGCATCGGTTCGGCTGACGACCGCTGGACCGTGGAACTGTTCTCGAACAACCTGTTCGATCAGGACTACCTGCAGGTGGCCTTCAACGGGCCGTTCCAGGTGGACACGTCCAACCCGTACAGCGCGACGGCCGACAACAACATCTCGACCTACGACACCTTCCTGGGCGCGCCCCGGACGGTGGGCCTGACCCTGCGCGGCAAGTTCTAGTCCCGCAGACAGCGCTGAAAAGCGAAGGGCGGCTCGGGGAACCCCGGGCCGCCCTTTTTCCTTGCCTGCGGAGCCGTGGTGCGTCCTTCGAGACGCGGCTTCGCCGCTCCTCAGGATGACGTAGAGGGGCAGACTGCAAAGATTTTCGTCATGGTGAGGAGCGATCCCCCGGGATCGCGTCTCGAACCACGCACGCTCAGCCCAACCCCGCCTTCAGCGCCGCCGCCGTTTTCTCGATGGCCGGGACCACGCCGGGACAGATGGCCGACAGAGTGTAGAAGTCGTGGACGAAGGTCGGGTACTCGATGTGCTGCGCCTTCACGCCAGCCATTCCCAGCGCTTCCGCATAGGCCTTGCCCTCGTCCTTCAGCGGATCGAAGCCGGCG
>JBKJII010000141.1:0-2242 GCA_046598505.1 Caulobacter sp.
ATGGGACACAGATGGGCGTATGTGAGGGTTCGGTGGGGGCCATGTCGCGCGGGAACCGCGCGTGACGACGATCCGGCAGTCCGATCTGCAGCTTCAGGCCTGCCAGCTCTGGGCGGAAGCCCATGCGCGCGAGGCGCAGGGCCTGCTGCTGGAGGCCGAGGCGCTCTACACCGTGTCCGCACAGCTGGGCTACACCCTGGCCATGAACAGCCTGGCGATCCTGATCGAGGACGTCATGAGTCCGCCCAGGCCGCTGGAGGCGGAGTACTGGCTCAAGCGGGCGGTCGGGGCCGGGGATGACGCGGCGGCGTGGAACCTGGCCATGCGGCACCGGATGGGCAACCGCCGGCGCTGGTACATTCACTGGCTGAAGATCGCCGAGCAGATGGGTCATGAGGAAGCCAGCGAGGTCCTTCCGCTGGCGACCGGTCGTGACGATATCTGGTGGGCTATCGAGGGGGTCAATCCACCCCCGTTCGTGAAGGGACCGCGCCTTGCCGAAGCTTGGTGACACGCTCGCCAACAGGATCGCCGCCGAGAACCTCAAGGGCGTCGCGCGGGCCCGCAAGGCCACTGACTTCATGTTGTCGCGGCGCGACCGGGCGCTGCCGCAACTGGCCGAGCTGCGCAATTTCACGGTCCAGGGCGCGGAGGGGCCGCTGGCGGCGCGGCTGTATGTGCCCGACGGCGCCGAGACGCCCGGGCCGATGCTGGTGTTTTTCCACGGCGGCGGGTTCGTGCTCGGCGATCTGGAGTCCCACGACGCCTTCTGCGTGCGCCTGGCCGCGGCGGCCAGGGTCCGGGTGTTGGCCTGCCGCTATCGCCTTGCCCCGGAAGCGCCCTTCCCCGCGCAGATCGACGACGCCCTGGCCGCCTTCCGGGACGTCCGGACGCGGGCGGCCTCGTTCGGCGCTGATCCGGAGTGGCTGGCGCTCGGCGGCGACTCCGCCGGTGGCTATCTGGCGGTGGCGACGACGGCCCGGCTGAACGCCGAAGCGCCGGGCGCGGTGAAGGCGCAGGTGCTGGTCTACCCACTGCTGACGCTCGACGACGACGTCTGGGCGTCGACCCTGCTTGAGGACGCGCGCATCGTCGGCCGGCTGGCGGTGCAGTTCATCCGCGCCCAGCTGGCGACCACCGCGGCGCCGTCTCTGCTGGGGACGCTGGATGGCAGGGCGCCACCAACCCTGCTGGTCGCGGGCGGCCCGCTGGACCCCTGTCGGCCCGACGCCCTTACCTATGCGCAGCAGCTGACGGTGGCCGGGGTAGAGCTTGAGGAGCGGTATTACACGGCCCTGCCGCACGGGTTCATCAACCTGACCCACCTGTCCGGCCCCGCCCGCGACGCGGTCGCAGAGATCGGTGGGCTGACAGGGGATTTGCTGAGACGGATCGCGACTTCGGCGCCCGCTTGACCAACCGAACCGCGCCATGACGGACGCTGGAAATACGGGTCGATTGCTTGACCCTGCAGGCGTCACCGAGAGGGACGGCGATTCGGCCTAGGCCCCGGCGGTGATCGTCCAGATCAGGGCGTCGATATCGGCAAACAAACGCTTCAGGAACAACGGCATGGCGGGTAACTCCCCTATGCTCATAGACCTCGCGTTAACGATTGTTGGCCGATTCGGGTTCCAGCACCTAAAAGCCGGCCTGTGACCGAGACCCCGCCCCCCATCCGGATCTACATCGACGCCGACGCGTGTCCGGTGAAGGACGAGGTCTACAAGGTCGCCGCGCGGTACGGGCTGAAGACCTTCGTGGTCTCCAACAGCTTCATGATGATCCCGCCGTCGCCGCTGATCGAACGGGTCATCGGCGACGCGGGCCCCGATATCGCCGACGACTGGATCGCCGAGCGTGCGGCGCCTGGCGATGTGGTGGTGACCAACGACATCCCGCTGGCCGACAGGGTGCTGAAGGCGGGCGCCGCGGCGCTGAAACCCAACGGCCAGCCGTTCACGCCGGACTCGATAGGCTCGGCCCTGGCCCAACGGTCGATCATGGAACACATCCGCTCGACCGGCGAGATCACCGGCGGGCCCCGCCCCTTCGACCGCAACGACCGCTCGCGGTTCCTGCAGGCGCTGGATGAAGCGATCCAGAAGGCGAGGCGTCAGCGGCAATGATCGAGATCACCCCCGCCATAGCCCTTGAGGACTCCGAACTGGAGTTCGCCTTCATCCGCGCGGGCGGGCCCGGCGGCCAGAACGTCAACAAGGTGGCGACGGCGGTGCAGATG
>JBKJII010000146.1:0-8861 GCA_046598505.1 Caulobacter sp.
GCGGCGACGGAGGGACCTGAACACCTGGCGCCGGCAGAGCTTCCCGCTCGAACCCCGTCCCGCCGCCGCATCGGATCGCCCGGCCGAGGCGCCCTCCCCTGCAGCGGGATGAGGGAAAGATAGGGGCTGTGTGGAGGGGTGAGGCGTGGATTGATTTGCGCTGATGCGTTGGCGGACCTGAACGGCGTGAAATCAACCGGTTACGCCCGGCGAAACCCGGACATCCCGCCAGCAAATCCCCCGTCATCATCGGGACGAGCCCGAGGACCCATGCGCGCGAGCGGGCGGGACCGGGGCACGGCGCGTTCCGTGCTCACCCGGCCCAAACGGTGTTCATGGGTCGTCGGGACAAGCCCGACGATGACGGGGTGGGGGGGGGCGAGCTTGACGACCTGGAGAGAGGGCGCTGTGCAAGAACCGCGCCGCTCTAAGGGTGGCGTTAACTGTCAGGCTGCTTAGCTGTCGGCTGGTTGTTCCGACGGGTGGGGGAAGCGCGTGGCGCTCGGTCCAAGACTTGAGCTGAGACAGGGCCAGAGCCTCGTCATCACGCCGCAGCTGCAGCAGGCGATCAAGCTGCTGCAACTGACCAATCTCGAACTCGAGGTCTATGTGGAAGGCGAGCTGGAGCGCAATCCGCTGCTGGCGCGCGACGACCGCGACAACGAGCCGGAAGCCGAAGCCGTCCGCACCGAGACTCCCGACTACTCCGCCGACCAGGTCCCCGACGGCGCGGCCCAGGCCGACATGGACGCCGGCCCCTCCGACCTGTCGCCCGGCGAACGGGACGCCGGCGACGGCGACACCCGTGAACCCGGCCAGGCCGGCGGCGACATCGACTGGTCCCGCGCCGGCCGTGGCGCGACGTTCGAAGGCGAGGATAGTCTCGAAGGCCGCCTGACCCGCGACAAGACCCTCGGCGAACACCTGCACGACCAGCTGGCGGTGGCTCGGCTGAACGAGCCGCAACGCGTCGTCGCCGCCGTGCTGATCGATGCGGTCGACGAGGGCGGCTACATGCGCGCCGATCTGGTCGACATGGCCGAGCGCCTCGGCTGCGAGCTGGCCTTCGTCGAGGAGGTCCTGACCGTCCTGCAGGGTTTCGAGCCCGTCGGGGTCATGGCCCGGGACGTGCGCGAATGCCTCGCCATCCAGCTGAAGGACCGCAACCGGTTCGATCCGGCCATGGCCGCGCTGCTGGACAATCTCGAACTGCTCGCCCGCCGCGACATGGGCGGACTAAGGCGAGCCTGCGCGGTCGACGACGAAGACCTGCGCGAGATGATCGGCGAACTGAAGGCCCTGACGCCCCGTCCGGGCGCGGCCTTCGGCGGTGAGCCCGCCCAGCCGGTCGTGCCGGACGTGTTCGTCCGCGAGGGTTCGGGCGGCCTGTGGAACGTGGAGCTCAACAGCGACACCCTGCCCAAGGTGCTGGTTGATCGCCGCTACCACGCCCGGGTGTCGGGCGGCGCGCGCACCGACCAGGAGAAGACCTTCGTCCAGGACTGCCTGGCCAGCGCCAACTGGCTGGTGAAGAGCCTCGACCAACGGGCCCGCACCATCCTCAAGGTGTCCGGCGAGATCGTGCGCCAGCAGGACGGCTTCCTCGCCTACGGCGTCGAGCACCTGCGACCGTTGAATCTCAAGACCGTCGCCGACGCCATCGGCATGCACGAGAGCACGGTCAGCCGGGTCACCTCGAACAAGTATATCGCCACGCCCCGCGGGGTGTTCGAGCTGAAGTTCTTCTTCACCTCCTCCATCGCGTCGTCCCTGGGCGGCGAGGCCCACTCTGCCGAGGCGGTGCGCCACAAGATTCGCCAGCTCATCGATGCCGAAGCCGCCGAGGCGGAGGTCCATTCCGATGACGCCATCGTCGACATCCTCAAGGAAGCGGGGGTCGACATCGCCCGGCGCACCGTGGCCAAGTATCGCGAGGCCATGCGGATTCCGTCGTCGGTGGAACGGCGGCGGATGCTTCGCGCCGCGATGTGAGCAGACACCGAACGCCGGTTCGCGCGTTCCGGGGGTGAGGGAGCGTACCGATGACCCCCGATGAACACCGCAGGCCGCTGTCCGACCTGCTGATCGACATCTGCGATGACACCGACCCGGTCGTGACCGTCGGCGAAATCGTGCATCGCCTGGGTCGCCGGTCGTTCGGGGCGCTGCTGTTCATCTTCGCCGCGCCCGCAGCGTTTCCGCTGCCGCCGGGTTCTTCGACCTTTCTCGCCGCGCCCCTCCTCCTGCTTGGGCCGCAGATCGCAATCGGCGTTCACGGGCCCTGGCTGCCCCGCTTCATCGACGATCGCAGGCTCGAGCGGGCCAAGCTGGCCGGCGCCCTGCGTAAACTGGTCCCGATACTGCGCCGGATCGAGAGGGTGTCAGGGCCTCGCCTGGCCTTTATGTTCGGGCCCGTGGGTGATCGGCTGATCGGCGTGATGGTGACCTTGCTGGCCATGGTTCTGCTGCTGCCGATCTTTCTGGGCAACATGGCGCCGGGCGTGGCGATCGCCGCCTTTGGTCTGGCCCTGATCCAGCGCGACGGCGTTCTGGCGCTGATCGGCTACACCGTCACCGCCGTCAGCATCGGGCTGCTGGTCATCGGCTGGCGGGTTGCCGCGGCCTTCTTCGAACACCTGGCGCGGCTCGCCGGACTGGTCTGAAAGCGGTCCGCTCACAAACTTGGGAGCAGCGTGTCGATTGCTTGACACCTATGTCCCGCAAGCGCGTTCTAGTCATATGCAAGTGCACGTTTCCGGCAAGCATGTCGACGTCGGGGAGGCCCTGCGGACGCGGGTCTCGGACGACATCACCAGCACCATCGGCAAGTACTTCGATCGCGGCGGTTCCGCCGATGTCGTGGTTACAAAGGAGGGTTACGCCTTCCGGGTCGACTGTTCGATCCGGCTGGATTCCGGGCAGATGCTGCAGAGTCACGGCCTGTCCGCCGACGCCCATGCGGCGTTCAGCGACGCGCTGGGCAAGATCGAAACCCGGGTTCGGCGATACAAGCGTCGCCTCAAGAGCCACTCGATCCAGGCTGAGGCCCGGCGCGACGAGACCGCAGCCTTCTACGTGCTGAAATCGCCCGACGACGAGGTCGAGGACTGGGACGGGGTCGACGACCATGCACCGCCGACCGGCATGATCATCGCCGAAACCGAGGAGGTGCTGAAAACAATGACTGTTTCGATGGCGGTTATGGAACTGGACTTGACCGAATCTCGAACAATCGTGTTTAGGAACGCCGCCCATGGGGGATTGTCCGTGGTGTATCGGCGACCGGACGGGAACATCGGCTGGATCGACCCCGAACGAACACAGTCACAGAGCGGAAACGGAAAGCGGGTAGTCGCCTGACATGGCGCGGCCAGCCCTACGGCAACCGGTCTGAATCTTGCGAGTTTTGAGCGTATGAATATCGGAGACCTGCTGGAGCCGCGCGCCATTGCGCCGCGGGCCGGCGTCAGCGGCAAGCGTCAGGTTCTGTCGGCGGTGGCCGATATCGCCGCGCGGAACTTCGGCCTCGACGCCGGGCAGGTGCTCGACGCGCTGCTGGAGCGCGAGGCGGCCGGCTCGACCGGCGTCGGCCACGGCGTCGCCGTGCCGCACGCACGCCTGCCCGGTCTGACCCGCATGCGCGGCGTGTTCATGCGTCTGGACCAACCGACCCCGTTCGAGTCGGTCGACAATCAACCTGTCGACCTGGTGTTCGCGCTGTTCGCGCCGCTCGAGTCGGACACCGAGCACCTGCGTACGCTGGCCCGCGTCTCCCGCCTGCTGCGGCAGCGCGATCTGCGGCTGCAGTTGCGGCAGGCGCGCACCGGCGAGGCGATCTACGCCCTGCTGGCCCGTGAACCGCAGTCCACGGCCGCCTGACGCCTGACGTCTGACGCCTGACGTCTTCTAATGCACCGAAACCGGCGCCAGCTCGTGCGCCAGGGCCGCGGCCACGGCTGAATCACGGTCGCCGAGCACGGCCAGACGTTGGCCGTCGGCGCGGTGAACGGCGTAGAGGGTCTGTTCGGGGCGAATGTCGAAACCCTGCCGCGCAGCGACGGGCGTATCAGCGATGATTTCAGCTGCCGTGACGGGCCGAACGTAGACCAGGTCTGGTCCCCCGAGGGCGGCAAAGGCTTCTTTGGTAAGCAGTTGGGGTGTCATGTGACCACCTCCTTCACAGGATCAACGCGGCGATCCGCCGCCGGTTCAGCCGGCCGGGACCGCATTCGCTGGATTGAAATCTATTCGGCTGTACGGATCGGGATCCGCTGGATCAGCCGCTCGGGCTCCGGCCGGGCCAGATCCACATGCAGCAGCCCGTGTTCCAGCAGCGCGCCACGCACCACCATGCCGTCGGCCAGCACGAAGGTCCGGATGAACCCGCGGGCGGCGATGCCGCGATGCAGATAGGCCTTGTCGGCGGACTCCGGTCCGTCGCCACGGCGTCCCGCGACGGTCAGTTGATTGCCCTCGACCTGGATCTCGAGCTGGTCCGGCGAGAACCCGGCCACGGCCAGCGAAATCCGCACATCGCCGTCATCGCGCGCTTCGACATTGTAGGGCGGATAGCCTTCGGCGGCGGCCTTCGCGGCCCGTTCAATCAGGGCGCGGGTATGGTCGAAGCCCAAAAGGAAGGGGCTGTCGAAAAGCATCGGGCGTGTGGTCATCGCAGCAGAGTCCTCGGAAAAGCGACTCCCGCCCGGCCGGCCCCGAAGGCGTCCGTCGAACGGTATGCCCAACAGGTGGCGATGACCGGGGCGGGCCGCAAGCGCCGTCGACCGCGTTTGTGTCGCCTTCGACGCCCCCTGAGTGTTTTCAGGTTTTTCCGAAAATTCTCCATCTGGTTGAATTTCAGCGCGAAACGGGGCACCTTTCAGGAGAAATCGACCCACCAGCCGCCGGTTGGCGTCGGTTTCGCGGCAAAAACCGCTTTTCGGACACTGGCGCGTTCAGACGCCGGGCCGGTTGTGAAGGGAAAACGCACCATGACTCTGGCCCTGCAGCCAATGGGCGACCGATCCGTCGGTCGCGAACGGTTCTCGCGCGTCCTCGCTGTGACGAGCGCGCTCTACGGTCTGATCGCCCTGATCACCGCGGTGGTCGCCGCGCTCGGTCTGTTCGGCCTGGCCGGTCCGGTCGACCTGGCCGCCGCCGAGCCCGCGCAGCTTCTCGGCCTGCCCTGGAGTCTGGCGATCAGCCCGGCCAACGCCCCGACCCCGACCCTGCTGATGCTGCTGTCCTGCGGCGCCCTGGCGATCAACGCCGGCCTGATCGCCCTGGCGGCGCGGCTCACGCGCTAGGCCGCAACCCAGGGCCTGAAAAGGCGAAAGCCCGCCGGGGTTACCGGCGGGCTTTCATTGGTGGAGCTTAGCGGAGTCGAACCGCTGACCTCTTGCATGCCATGCAAGCGCTCTACCAGCTGAGCTAAAGCCCCCGAGGTCTCGGGTTTCCCGCATCCGGCGGGCCGGCGGCGAGGGCGCGGTTCTAGGCCGTCATCCCTCGCCGATCAAGTGCCACGAAGCGGAAAATCCGCCTAGCGATCCTCGGTATCGTCTTCCCCCGGCAGACCGTCGATTTCGTCCTCGGGGAAGTCGTCTTCATCCTCGTCCTCGAGGAAGGGCACGCCGTCGGCTTCTTCGTCGTCGGCCAGCTCTTCATCTTCGGCGAAATCGACGCCCAGATCATCAGCGGGCGCGGGCGCCGCGACGGGATCATCGGACTCATCGTCGGTCTCAATCGGCTCGGCCGCGGCCTCGTCGTCGATTTCCGGCGTCTGATCGGGTTCTTCCTCGAAGCCGTCGGCATCGGGATCGACCGCCTTGACCGGTTTCTCTTCGGCGTCCTCGTAGTCCGGCACGGCCGTGCGGGCGCGAACCCGACGGTTACGGACGGCTTCTTCGGGGTCGAACGTCTCCCCACATTTGGGGCAGGCGGCCGGGCGGCGGCCCAGGTCGTAGAATTTGGACTGACAGGTGGGGCAAATCTGTTTTGCGCCCAGTTCAGGATTGGCCAAGGGGCGAACCTCTGTAGGTCTTGTGCGGAAGCGGCGGCTCACTTGCCACGGGCGGGGGGCGCTGTCAAAAGCAATCCCCGCCTTCCCAAAGCCTTTCAGGAGCTTGCGCCCGGCATGACCGCCGCCGTGCTTTCGGCCCGCCCCGGCGCGCCCCTCTCAGGAACCGTCCAGGTTCCCGGCGACAAGTCGATTTCGCACCGCGCGCTGATCCTCGGCGCCATGGCGTCCGGACGCACGACGATCGAGGGTCTGCTCGAGGGCGACGACGTCCTCGCGACCGGCCGGGCCATGCAGGCGTTCGGCGCGACCGTCACCCGCATGGGCGAGGGCGCCTGGACCGTCGAGGGCCGGGGCGGCTTCTCCGAGCCCGCCGACATCATCGACTGCGGCAACGCCGGCACGGGCGTGCGCCTGATCATGGGCGCCATGGCCGGCTATCCGGTCACCGCGACCTTCACCGGCGACGCCTCGCTGAAGAAGCGGCCGATGGGCCGCGTGCTCGAACCGCTCGGCCTGATGGGCGCGACCTGGCTGTCCCGCGAAGGCGGCCGCCTGCCGCTGACGCTGAAGGGCGGCGGGCTGGCCGGCGTGGACTACACCCTGCCGATGGCTTCGGCCCAGGTGAAGTCGGCCGTTCTGCTGGCCGGGCTGAATGCGGGCGGCCCGGTGACGGTCGTCGAGCCGGAAGCGACCCGGGACCATACCGAGCGGATGCTGCGGGCCTTCGGCGCGACCCTGACGGTCACCGACCACAACGACCGCCGGGTCATCACCCTCCAGCCGGGCGCGCGCCTGAGGGGCAGTCCTGTCGCCGTGCCGGGTGATCCGTCGTCGGCCGCCTTCCCGATCGTGGCGGCGCTGATCACGCCGGGCTCGGCGGTCACCGTCACCGGCGTCATGCTCAACCCGCTGCGCACGGGCCTGTTCGACACCCTGCGCGAGATGGGCGCCGACCTGACCATCACCAACCGGCGCGACGCCAGCGGTGAAGAGGTCGGCGATATCACCGCCCGCCACTCCAGCCTCACGGGCGTCGTCGTGCCGCCGGGCCGCGCGCCCAGCATGATCGACGAGTATCCGATCCTCGCCGTCGCGGCCGCCTTCGCCACCGGCGACACCGTCATGCGCGGCGTGGGAGAGATGCGGGTCAAGGAAAGCGACCGGATCGCGCTGATGGCCCGCGGGCTGGAGGGCTGCGGCGTGGCGGTCGAGGAAGAGCCTGAAGGCCTCATCGTCCACGGGACCGGCGAGGCCCCGCGCGGCGGCGCGCTGGTCGAAACCGCCGGCGACCACCGCATCGCCATGAGCCACCTCGTCCTGGGCCTGGCTGCCCGCGAACCCGTACGCGTCGACGAACCCGGCATGATCGCCACCAGCTTCCCGACCTTCGCCGCCATGATGCGCGGCCTCGGCGCCCAGATCGAAGAGGCCTGAGGCATGGCCTTCACCATCGCCGTCGACGGCCCGGCCGCCTCGGGCAAGGGCACCATCGCCGTGCGGCTGGGTGCGCTCTTCGGCTATCCTGTGCTCGACTCCGGCCTGCTCTATCGCGCCGTCGGCATGAAGGTGCTGGCCGAGGGCGGCAGTCTGGACGACCAGCAGGCCGCGACCGCCGCCGCCCGGTCTCTGGAGCCGTCCGAGCTTGAGGGTCCCGTGGTCCGCACCCGTGCGGCCGGCGAGGCGGCCAGCCGCGTCGCCATCTACACCCCCGTCCGGCAGGTGCTGCGCAACTTCCAGCGCAACTTCGCCCTGCAGGAGCCCGGCGCGGTGATCGATGGCCGCGACATCGGCACGGTCATCGCCCCTGACGCGCCCGCCAAGCTCTACATCACCGCCACACCGGAAGCCCGGGCCGGGCGCCGCTGGAAGCAGCTGGTCGGCCAGGGCGAGACGGTGACCTACGAAGACATCCTCGCCGACATCCGCACGCGGGACGCCCGTGACTCGGCTCGCGCCGACTCGCCGATGGTCGCCGCCGCCGACGCGGTCTTGCTCGACACCACCGAAATGACTATAGACGCGGCCTTCGATGCGGCCCGCCGTATCGTCGAGGCGGCGCGCAGCCGGTGGGAGACCACCAAAGGCTAATCCAACGCGCCGGGGCTCGATCAGCCGCGGGCGCAAAATTCCCTGAACCCATGGACCGCCCGGACTCCGCCGGCATCCCGCCGCCTGTCCGCGATCCGCAACCAAGAGACTGAAACACTATATGGCCGACGATCTCAGCCTGAACCCCAGCCGCGATGACTTCGCGGCCCTGCTTGACGCCTCCATGGGCGGCGCCGGCGGCGACTTCGCCGAAGGCACTGTCATCAACGGTATCGTTGTTGGCATCGAAAAGGACTTCGCCATCATCGACGTCGGTCTGAAGACCGAAGGCCGGATCCTGATCAAGGAATTCGGCGTCGACGACGCGGGCAAGCCCACCCTGAAGATCGGCGACACCGTCGAAGTGTTCCTCGAGCGCCTCGAGAACGCCCTGGGCGAAGCGGTCATCAGCCGTGAAAAGGCCAAGCGCGAAGAAGCCTGGACCCGCCTGGAAGGCGTGTTCGCCAAGCAGGAGCCGGTCATGGGCTCCATCGTCGGCCGCGTGAAGGGCGGCTTCACCGTCGACCTGGGCGGCGCCAGCGCCTTCCTGCCGGGTTCGCAGGTCGACATCCGTCCGGTCCGCGACGTCGGCCCGCTGATGGGCAAGGAACAGCCCTTCGCCATCCTGAAAATGGACCGTCCGCGCGGCAACATCGTCGTCTCGCGCCGCGCCATCCTGGAAGAAGCCCGCGCCGAACAGCGCACCGAACTGGTCGGCCAGCTGCTGGAAGGCGAAGTCCGCGAAGGCGTGGTCAAG
>JBKJII010000149.1:0-6131 GCA_046598505.1 Caulobacter sp.
TATGCGGGGCGGGTGGAGGGGTGGGGCGCAGATTGATTTGCGCTGATGCGTTGGCGGGCCTGAACGGGGTGGAATCAACCGGTTACGCCCGACGAAACCCGAATTTCCCGCCAGCAAACCTACCGTCATCCTCGGGCTTGCCCCGAGGATGACGGGGGTGGGGGGGAGAAAAATGCCTGTGTCACCCCCGGCCTGTCGGCCGTTCCACGGCGCGAGCGAAGGCGTTGGAGGCGAGGACGGCCACCACTGCGATGACCGTCGCCACGCCGCACAAGGCCAGGGCGCGGGCCTCGCCGCCCGGGGCCTGGACGGCCTGGTAGATCGCGGTCGGCAGGGTCAGGGTCTCGCCCGGGATGGCGGCAGCGAAGGTGATGGTCGCGCCGAATTCGCCAAGCGCCTTGGCGAAACCGAGCACCGCCCCGGCGATCAGGCCCGGCCCGGCCAGCGGGATGGTGATCCTCAGCAGGCGCAGCAGGGGCCGGGCGCCCAGCGTCATGGCCACCTCGTCGATTTCCGGGTCGATGGCCTCGATGGCCAGCCGGATCGGCCGGACCATCAGCGGAAAGGCCATCACCGCCGAGGCCAGGGCCGCCCCGGTCCAGTCGAAGGCGAACACGATGCCGAGGTCCGCCAGCGGCCGGCCGAGCGGTCCGTTGCGGCCGAGCAGGATCAGCAGGACATAGCCCGTCGCCACCGGCGGCAGGACCAGTGGCAGATGAACCAGGGCGTCGAGCAGCGAGCGGCCCGGAAACCGGCCTCTGGCCAGCAGCAGGGCGACCCCGAAGGCCACCGGCAGGGAAAACAGCATCGCCGTCATCGCCACCTTCAGCGAGAGGGCGATCGCGGCCAGATCATCGGCGGACAGGGCGGTCACGTTCCGGGCGCGGCGAGCAGCACCTCGACCGCCACGCCAGCGTCGGCCAGCGCCTTGACCTCGCGCGGGTCGATCGGGCCGGTGACCAGCCGCACCACCTGCCGGCCAGCGCGGGCCAGGGCGATCAGGTGTTCGGCCCCGGCGTCGCCGAGGGTCAGGCGGCCGGCGTCGCGGCGGGCCATGCCGAGGATGGCCGGCTCCACGCCGTCGGGAATGACCAGACAGTCGGCTTCGGACAGCACCCGGGCCGCGCGCAGGGTCAGCAGGTCGGACGGGCCCTTGCCGGCGACGAACCGGACCAGGCCGCGCGGCTGTATGCCCCGGGCGAGGGCTTCCTTGAGCAGGGCGCTCGCGCGCTCCATGTCGCCGTCCATGGCGGCCTGGGCCGTGGGGCTGGACAGGATTTCGCGCAGGAAGGCGCGGCGGACGGCCGCGTCGGGCAGGGCTTCGCGCACCTCGGCCTGGTGCTGGCGCAGCAGGGCCGCGACCCGGCCGGAGCCTTCGGGGATGCGAGTCTCGATGGCGTTGCGCAGGAGGGCCGCCAGCATGGGCGCCCCGCCGCCTGTGCCGATGGCGGCGACCACTTCGCCCCGGTCGATCAGGGCCGGGGTGAAGAAGTCCGACAGGTCCGGCCGGTCGACGACATTGACCAGCGCCCGCGCCGCCCGGGCCGCGCCGGCGGCGGCCTGAACAAACAGCTCGTCCCCGGCGATGAAGGCCAGGATCGCGCCGGAATAGGCGCCGGCGAGGAAGGCCGACGGCCCGTCCAGCCGGACGATATGCGCCGGGGAGCCGTCGAACAGCCGCGCCTTGGCGTCCGCGGCCTCGCCCACGCCGGCGATGACCACCTTGCGGCCCGTCAGGGGAAAGAAGGCTGGGAAGGCGTCCACCGGGTCTCCGCTCAGCCGACGCGGCAGTTGGCGTAAGGGCCGCCGGGGAAGCCCGACAGCATGGCCCCCTCGCCCTTGCCCCAGATTTCGTAGTCACCCGCCGCATAGCGCGCGCCGGAGGCGGACCGGGCGTGCGGCAGGGCCTTGGTCACCCCGCCGGCGGTGACCCTCACCTTGTCGCCCGGCTGGTTCCAGGCCGCTGTGAAGCCCTTGCCGGCGTCGCAGCGATAGCGCAGCGGGCCGCTGTCCGTGCCCGGCGCTGGCGCGGTGGCGCAACCGGCGAGGGTCAGGCCCAGAGCGGTGATGAGGGGCAGGCGGCGCATGGGCGCTCCTAGTGTTGGGCTTTCAGATACTGGATGACGGCCGAACGCGCCTCTGGTTGCGCCACACGCGCGAACATTCTTGTTCCGGGCGCGAAGCCGGCGGGGTTGGCGAGGTAGGCGTCGAGGCCGGCGTCCGTCCAGGTTCCGGTCCTGGCCTTCAGGCCCGCGGAATAGGCGAAGCCGGGCGCGCCCGCGATCTTGCGGCCGGCGACGCCCTTGAGGGTCGGGCCGCCGGGGCTGTTGACCCCCGTCACCGTGTGGCAGCTCTTGCACTGGGCGTTGAAGACAGCCTGGCCGTCCGCGGCGACGGCGGGCAGGGCGGACGCCAGCAAAAGGGCAGCGGCGAGGGCGAGGCGCATGGTCGGGCTCCGGTTGAGGTTTTCAGCCTAGACCGGGCCGCAGAAAAATTCACTGGCGCGCTCCAGCCTTAACAGCGTTAAGATAGACGCGGCCACCGGACTTGCCAGACCTGTGGTAAAAACAGAGCGCAGACCGGGGAACGTTCAGAATGGCTCTATCTCTCGACATCAACGGCAAGGCCGTCAGCGTCACCGCGGCGGACGACACGCCGCTGCTCTGGGTCCTGCGGGACGAGCTGGGCCTGACCGGGACCAAATACGGCTGCGGGATCGCCCAGTGCGGGGCCTGCACGGTGCATATCGACGGCCAGCCGGCGCGCGCGTGCCAGACGCCGGTCAGCGCCGTGGCCGGCATGAAGATCACCACCATCGAGGGCCTGGGCGGCCATCACCCGGTGCAGCAGGCCTGGGTCAAGGCCGACGTACCGCAGTGCGGCTACTGCCAGTCCGGCCAGATCATGAGCGCCGCGGCGCTGATCGCCGGGAACAGGCATCCGTCCGACTCCGACATCGACGCGGCCATGAGCGGCAACATCTGTCGCTGCGGCACCTATCAGCGCATCCGCGCGGCCATCAAGGACGCGGCCGGCATCGCCGCCGCCCTGCCGGTCAAGGCGTGAGGGGAGCGGACATGAACGCGCACAGCAAGATCAAAACCCCGACCCGCCGTGAGTTGGTGGTCGGCGCCACGATGGTCGGGGGCGCCCTGCTCGTCGGCTGCTCGCCCGCTGACCTGCTCAGCGCCGGAGCCAAGACCGACGTCGGCGCCTTCGGGCCGTTCATCAAGATCGCCGCCGACGGCGCGGTGACGGTGATCTCGAAACACATCGAATTCGGCCAGGGCAACCATGCCGGCCTGTCGGCCATCGTCGCCGAGGAGCTGGACGCCGACTGGTCCAGGGTGCTGGTCGAACAGGCCCCCGCCAACGCCAAGCTCTATGCCAACCTCGGCATGGGCGCCCAGGGCACCGGCGGCTCATCGGCTATCTCCAACAGCTGGATGCAGCTGCGCAAGGCCGGCGCCGGCGCGCGGGCGATGTTCGTCCAGGCCGCCGCCGACACATGGAAGGTCCCGGCCGCCGAAATCACCGTCAAGGACGGCGTGGTCAGTCACAAGAGCGGCAAGTCCGCGGGCTTCGGCGAACTGATGGCCGCGGCAGCCAAGGTCACGCCGCCGGAAAGCCCGACCCTGAAGGACCCCAAGGCCTTCACCCTGATCGGCTCGGCCCGCGTCCGTCGCAAGGACAGCCTGGTCAAGAGCAACGGGACGGCCCGCTTCACCCAGGACGTCCAGGAGCCGGACATGCTGGTGGCCATGGTCGCCCATGCGCCGCTGTTCGGGGCCAGGGTGAAGAGCTTCGACGCCACGGCGGCGAAGAAGGTGTCGGGCGTCGTCGAGGTCTACCAGATCCCCACCGGCGTGGCCGTGGTCGCCAACAACACCTGGGCCGCCCGGCAGGGTCGCGACGCCCTGAAGGTCGAGTGGGACGACTCCAAGGCGGAAAAGCGCGGCTCCGACCAGATCATGACCGAGTTCCGCGATGCGGCGGCCGGCAAGGGTCCCAAGGACCTGAAGTGGGAGTCGTTCGACGCCCACGGCGACACCTCGAAGGCGGACGGTGAGGTGTTCGAAGCCACCTACGACTTCCCGTATCTGGCCCATGCCACGATGGAGCCGATGAATGCCGTCGCCCGGGTCAAGGGCAACAGCGTGACGATGACCTTCGGCTCGCAGATCCCGACCATCGACCAGTTGAACGCCGCCAAGATCGTCGGCACCCTGCCGGGTGCGGTGAAGATCGAGACCCTGTTCGCCGGCGGCTCGTTCGGGCGGCGCGGCAACTTCCAGTCCGACTATTCGGCGGAGTGCGTCCACATCGCCAAGAAGGTCGGCAAGGGCCGGCCGGTGAAGCTGGTCTGGACCCGCGAGGACGATATGCAGGCGGGCTATTTCCGCCCGATCGTCCACCACAACGTCAAGATCTCGCTCGACAAGGACGGCTACCCGGCCGTCTGGACCCACCGGGTCGTCACCCAGACGGTGATGAAGGGCTCGCCGATGCCGTCAACGGGTGTCGAGGGCTCCGCCGTCGAGGGCGCCATGGGCTCGCCCTACCTCAAGGTCACACCGGCCGTGGACGCCCAGGTGGCGCTGCCTGACGTCGGCGTGCCGGTGCTGTGGTGGCGGTCGGTGGGTGCGACCCACACGGCCTTTGTGATGGAGCACACCATCGACCAGCTGGCCCGCAAGGCCGGCAAGGACCCGGCTGAGTATCGCCGCACCCTCTACACCCGCGCCGGCGCCAAGCGGCACCTCGCGGTGATGGATCTGGCGATCGCCAAGGCCGGGCCGGCCCCTGCCGGCGTCTCGCGCGGTCTGGCGGTGCACGAGTCGTTCGGCTCGGTGGTCGCCCAGATCGCTGACGTTGACCTCTCCGGCGCCGAACCGCGCGTGCGTCGCGTGGTCACGGCCATCGACTGCGGCGTGGCGATCGCGCCCGACCAGGTGGCCGCGCAGATGGAAGGCGGCACCTGCTACGGCCTGTCGGCGGCGCTCTACGGCGAAGTCACGCTGAAGGACGGCGCGGTGCAGCAGACGAACTTCGACGGCTACCGCGTGCTGCGCATGAACGAGTCGCCGACCGTGGAGACCTACATCGTGTCGTCGGGCAATGCCCCGTCGGGCGTGGGTGAGCCCGGGACGCCGGTGATCGGTCCGGCCCTGGCCAACGCGCTGCTCGCCGCCGGCAAGCCCGCCACCAACCGCCTGCCGTTCGTGCGGTCGGTCTAGGCCCGGCGCACATGAGCCGCATCTTCGGCGCGGTCTGCCAGAACGGCTATGTGGTGCGCGACCTGCCCTCGGCCATGGATCACTGGATCCATGTGCTGGGCGTCGGGCCGTGGTTCCATATCGAGCGGGTCAAAACCGACTACTTCCGCCACCGCGGGCAGGACTCGGACGTGCAGATGAGCATCGCCCTCGCCAACTCCGGCGATCTGCAGATCGAACTGATCCAGCCGCTCAACGACGCCCCGTCGATGTACAAGGAATTCCTCGACGCCGGCCGGGAAGGCCTGCAGCACATGTCCTACTGGACGACCGAGTATCAGGCTGTCTACGACCGCGCGCTGTCGCTGGGCTACCGGGTCGGTCACGAAGGCCAGATCGGCGGCGAGCAGGGCCGGTTCTGCTATTTCGACACCGAGGCCCATCCTGGAACGGTTGTGGAGATTTCGGACATCAGCGGCGGCAAGGGGCGGTTCTTCCAGCACATCCGTCGGGTGGCCGCAGACTGGGACGGCTGCGACCCGATCAGGACCGTGACCTAGACATCGCTCCTGATCGATCGTGTGTCGACGTCGAACAGCACGCCGTCGTCGTCCGTCGGGACGAGCGTCAGGCCATGGGTCATGGCGTTCAGCAGCCAGCCGGCGCCCTTGTCTCCGGCCAGAGACCGCAGGGCGGGGAACATTTCTGCGGAAAACAGGGCGGGGTGACCGCGGCGGCCGCCACAGATGGGCGCCGCCGCGCGCGCGCCGGTCGCCAGCGCTTCGGCCAGCTTCGGCGCGATGGCCTGCGGGATACGCGGCATGTCGCCGAGGAACACGAACGCGCCGGTCGTATCGGCGGCAAGTCCGGCCACCCCGTTTCGCAGCGAGGCGCCCATGCCTTCGGCGTGCTGGA
>JBKJII010000164.1:0-4505 GCA_046598505.1 Caulobacter sp.
CTCCGGGCGGCGCTGGCGCTTTCGCGATCCAGTCGATCCAGAACAGCTATGTCAACGTCGCCGAGCAGGTGAACCGCGGTATGGACCTGACCATCCGCTACCAGCATGAATTCGATCTCGGCAAGCTGACCATCGACGGCCAGTTCACCTGGCAGTTGCAGGATGATGTCCAGCTGCTCGGCTCTTCCGCGACCGAGGACTATAACGGCTCGACCTTCAACTACGACGGCCCGGACTTTACCGG
Source organism: Caulobacter sp. (assembly GCA_046598505.1). Taxonomy (GTDB): domain Bacteria; phylum Pseudomonadota; class Alphaproteobacteria; order Caulobacterales; family Caulobacteraceae; genus Caulobacter. The sequence goes on from JBKJII010000164.1 coordinate 245, forward strand.
CAACATCAACACCCGCTTCGATCACGGCGACTGGACCTTCAACTGGGCCATCGACATCCTGGGCAAGGGTTCGGACACCGAAAACTTCGGTGGCGACACTTTCCGGAATGCGACCTACCTGACCCAGTGCCGCCGCACGACCGATAACGTCGTCGGTCTCTGCTCTGCCCTGCTGGGCACCGGCCCGCTGTCGACGACAAACGGTGGCGTCTCGCTCTCGCCGTTTACCTACTACAAGCAGTACGTCGAGTTCTATGCGACCCACGACTTCTCGGTGCGCCGCAAGTACAACGACTGGACCTTCACGGCCGGTATCCAGAACGCGTTTGACGAGCGTCCTCCGGCGCAATCGCCGGGTCAGTTCCGCGTCGGCACCGCCGCGCTGAACGGCTACGACGTGGTTGGACGCAAGGCGTTCTTCCTGGTCAGCAAGAAGTGGTAGTCACGTCTCTGGACTGAGAATTCGGGCGGCGAGGGAAACCTCGCCGCCCTTTTCTTTTGTGGTTCCATCCATCCGTTGCGCCGCGCCCACGACGGGCTGGCCCCGGGGCTCCAGGCAGGCTCCTTCATGACGTCACAGCAGGATCCCCGCCTCGTCGAGGCGTCCTGGCTTCTCGACCAGCGGCGGTACAAGGATGCCCACACGCTGTGTATGGCGATGGTCCAGGCGGACCCCGCGGCGGCGGCGGCGTTCGCCCTGCTGGGCCGGATCGGCATGGCGGTGCGTCAGTTCGACCAGGGCGCCGCCGCCTTCCAGCGCGCCTGGGCGCTTGATCCCGAAAACGCCGCCTACGGCGCCGGCTATGCGCGCTGCATGCTGGGTCTGAACCGTGAGCCGCCGGCGCTGGCGGCGGCGGAGATGGCCCTGGCCTTCGGTCCGCGCGACGCGGAAACCTTCGACATCCTCGGCGTGATCTTCAGCCGCGTCGAGCGCGACGCTGAGGCCGCCCGCTGCTTTCGGGAAGCGGTGGCGCTCGATCCAAAGCGCCCGGGCCATCAGTTGAACCTCGGTTGGGCGCTGCAACGGCTGGGCGACATCCCGGCTGCGGAGCAGGCGTTCCGCGCCTGCCTGACGCTGGAGCCGGCCAATGACCGCGCCATCCTGGCCCTGGTCAGTCTCAAACCCCAGACCATGGACCATCACTTCGCGCCCCAACTGTTCAAGGCCTTCGAACAGGTCATCGGCCATCCGGACCAGATGCTCCGCATCGGTCATGCCCTGGCGAAGACCTTCGAGGACCAGGACCTGCCGGATCTGGCGTTTGACTGGCTGTTACTGGCCAAAAGCGGCAAGGCGCCCGGCGTCGCTGACCTTGAGGTCTGGCAGGCCGGTCTGTTCCAGGCGGCGTGCGCCACGACTCCCGCCCCGGCGGGGACGGGCAGGGGTGATCCATCCGACGCGCCGATCTTCCTTGTCGGCCTTCCCGGCGGCGAAACCGACGCCCTGTCTGCCATCCTGGCGGCCCACCCGCTCGCGGGCGCTGCCGGCGAGTCCCAGGCCTTCGCCCTGACGGCCCGTCGCCTGGCCGGCTCCCCGACGCTCGACCTGATCGACGGCGCGACCCTGCGCAAGGCGGTGGACGTCTCGCCGTCACAGCTGGGCGCGGCCTATCTCGAGACCGTCCGCGCCCGCGTCCCGTCGGCGCGGCGCATTATCGACCGCCAGCCGCTGAACAGCCTCTACGCGGGCCTGATCCACCGCGCCCTGCCCAACGGCCGGATCATCGCGCTTCGCCGGCGACCGGTGGACGGCTGCCTCGCGGTCCTGCGCCAGCCCTTCGCGGCGGAGCTGCGCCATCTCGGCTGGACCTATGACCTGAACACCCTGGCCCGCTTCTGGCTCGACCACGACAAGCTGCTCGCCCACTGGCGCGAGACGCTGCCGGCGGATCGCTATCTGGAGCTGGACTGGGACGCCTTCATCGCCGACCCGGACGGTCAGACCCGCGCGCTGGTCGCCTGGCTGGACCTGCCCTGGGCCCAGGCCGTCGGCGACGCGGCCCGCGCGAACGCGCCGGCTCCGCCCCGCGACTGGCGTCGCTACGGTCCAAAAGTCCGCCCCCTCGTCGACGCCCTCGTGGCGGGCGGAGCGATGAGCGCACGATAGAGTCGCTTGTCCACGCCGGTAGCCATGGACGCCGGGAATAGCGGTCCGGGCTGGCTGAGCCTTACCGCCCGTCGTGGATCGGCGTCGGCGCCAGTACGGCCGCGCCCGACGGCGTGGCGCGCAGGCGGGCGGCGGCCATCTCGTCGAGCAGGGCCGAGGCCCTGGGGTCGCCCATCACCCAGCCGGCCGCGGCCAGGGTGCGGATCGAGGTCGAACTGACCCCGAACATCCGGCTGAAGGCCTCGAACGGCGAGCCGCCCTCGGCCATGTGCTTGATGCGGACTTCGCCCTTGATGCCGGCCAGCGCCTTGGCCCGGTCGATGGCGTCGTAGTAGCCGCCCAATTGGTCGACCAGGTGCAGTTGCCGCGCCTGGACGCCGGTCCAGACCCGGCCCTTGGCGATTTCGCGCACGCGGTCGGCCGGCAGCTTGCGACCCTCGGAAACCCGGGCGACGAAGCCGTCGTAGATATGGTCCATCCATTTGGAGAAGGCGGCCCGCTGGTCGGGCGTGAAGGCGCCGGCCGTGCCGAAGGTGCTGGCGTATTCGCCGCCCACGGCGGTGGTCCGCACGTCGATACCGAACCGCGCCAGCGCATCGCCCAGGGCGAACTTGCCGCCATAGACGCCGATGGAGCCGGTCAGGGTGGTCGGTTGGGCGACGATCTCGTTGGCCTGCGAAGAAATCCAGTAGCCCCCGGACGCGGCATAGGTGCCCATGCTGACGACGACGGGCTTGCCGGCCTTTTTCGCGGCCTTCACGGCGGCCAGGATCTGCTCGGACGCGGTGTCCGACCCGCCGGGCGAGGAGACGCGGAAGACGATCGCCTTCACGTCCTTGTCCTTGATCGCGTCATAGAAGGCGTCGGAGATGTCGTCTGACCAGACCGTGTCATCGCCAGAGAACGGATTTCCGCCACCACTGCGTCCGGTCATGATCGGGCCCTCGGCGCCGATCACGGCGATGACGGGCTTGCCCGCGCCAACGGCCCGGTCGAGCCGCAGGGCGCTGCCCATATAGTCCGAGAAGTCCATCAACTCGGCCTTGCCGCCGACGCGCGTGATCAGGGCGTCAGACGCCTCGCGCACCTGGCCGACCCGGTCGATCAGACCCTTGGCGGCCGCGTCTTCGGCCGAGTAGGGACCGGCCTCGATCGTCCGGACGAACGCCACCGGCTCCTTCTTGCGGTCGATGGCCGCGGTCAGCACGCCGGTACGGTAGACCGAGCCCATCCAGGACAGGGCCGACTCGCGGTGGGCCGGCGTGTAGTCGCTGTAGAGGTAGGGATTGACGGCGTTCTTGTACTCCATCCGCTGCTCGTACTCGGCCTTGACGCCGTACTTGTCGAAGAAGCGCTTGAAGAACATGTCCTCGCTGGCGATGCCCACGGCCTGGAACGAGCTGTCCGGCTGCATCCACAGCGCGTCGGTGGCGGCGCCCAGCATATAGGTCGAGGTGATGACGCCCGACGGATAGAGGCCCTGGCTGTGGGCCCAGACGGGCTTGCCGGCCTTGCGGAAGTGCAGGAAGGCCAGGCGCAGCTCATCGGCCGCGGCCGGCGCCATGCCGCCTTCGGGCAGGCGCACGAAGATGGCCTTCACCTTGTCGTCGTCCTCGGCGTGCCGCAGCGTCTCGATCACCGAGATGACCGACATGCCCGGTCCGCTGAAGGCGGCGAAGGGATTGTGGGGCACCTGGTCGGTCAGTCCACCCCGGAGATCCAGCTCCAGGACGGCCTGCGCCGGGGTCGTGTCCTTCGGCTTGCTGGCGGCGCCGACAATCGACCCGATAACCAGGAACGGGATCAGCACGAAGAACAACACCAGGCCCGCGAACACGCCGGCCATGGTCAGGAGAAACTGCTTCATCGGGGACCCCGGTTGGAACTCGCGTCCACGCTATATGGGTCCGCGTTTGCGTCAAATGAACACGGGGCAACACTCCCCGCGAAATCGGCTTCTGTGAAAGGATTTCGCGGGGCGCGGGAATAATGGTCGGAGTGGCAGGATTCGAACCTGCGACCCCCGCCTCCCGAAGACGGTGCTCTACCAGGCTGAGCTATACTCCGACGTGAGGCGCGCCTTATAGGGGAGAGCTATTTTCGCCGCAAGCGGCCTTATCGACCCAGGCGCGATCAATGCGCCAAGGCCGCCGT
>JBKJII010000263.1:0-3687 GCA_046598505.1 Caulobacter sp.
GCTCTATCACATCGACAGCGCCGTCTCGGCCCTCGACGCTGCCTGCCGGGAATAGCGAAGGCCTGTCAGGAAATCTGGGACCAGGCCGACCGCCGCTGGCAGCGTCGAGGGCCGAGACGGCGCTGACGATGTGATAGAGCGAGCTTCCCGGCGCCGGCTCGTCGACGAACCTCCCGTCCGGCAGCAGCCGGTCGCGCCACAAGCCTCGCACGGGCACATCCAGATAGCGCTGCAGGCCTGCAGCGCCTTTCAGGGCGTCATCCCAGCGACGGGCGGCGACATGGGCGTGCAGGCGTTCGGTCTGGGACCACAGGCGAGCCGAGCGGTCGCGGGGCTGCAGCGTCTGGTCGAGGCTGAAGATCGCCACGCCCTGTTCGATGCCGTGAGTTTCGCCGATCTCGATCAGCCGCCGCGCCGCGCCATGCTCGCCACGGCCATGGGCCAGCAGCAGCCAGCCCCATTCGAACTGATGGCCGGGCTCGACGTCCGCTTCGCCCAGCAGGCGCCAGTCCGTGCCGAACAGTTCCCCGAGCGCGCCGGTGTCCGGGGCGATCATCGACGCCTCGGCTCGCGCCGCGATGGTGTCGGCCAGCGTCTTCCAGCCGGGGTCCGCGCCGACGGCTGTCCAGGCCTGCACCGCTTCGAACAGGTGCATCATCGGGTTGGCCTTGAGCAGGCCCTCGTCGAGGACCCCGCCGTCCGGCCGCAGGAGGCCGGCGGTTTCCATCGCCTCGCGGGTGCGGATGGCCTCCAGCTCCCGCCCGGCGGTGCTCAGCGCCAGCAGGGCGAAGGCCTGTTCGTAGGGATTGGCGCTTTCGTCGAGCGGTGCGCCGTCAGCATCGGCGAGGATGCGATAGAGACCGTCGTTGCGGGCGAAGGTGGTGGTCAGGGCTTCCAGGGCATGGTCACGGGCCTCGCGCCACGGGCCGGTCCAGCCGAGCTTGCCGGCCTCGGCATAGACCCAGGCCTGGCGCGCGGCGACCCGGGCCCGGCGCGGCCCCTCGATAGCCTTGCCGTCCTGGCCGATCTTCTCGAAACAGCCGCCCTTCTCACGATCAAACCCGATCTCCCACCAGAGGGGCAGGGCATGGTCGAACAGCCAGCGTTTGAGGCTGTCGTTGAGGGCTTGAACTTCGGCAGGGACGGGCAAGGCTTTCTCCGCTCATCCCGGCCCCCCGGGTCCGGCCAGATGGCCGGCCCGAGGATAGACTTCGGCCGGGACCCAGGTGTTTTAGCTCTCAGCGCCATCTTGTCAGGAAAAAAGCTTGGGTCCCGGCCTTCGCCGGGATGAGCGGTTGAGATATTACCGTCAACATGAGCGCACCGCGGCCCGTAATGGTGATCTTCGACCGCGATGGCGTGCTGAACGTCGATCACGGCTACGCCTTCAAGCCGGAAGCGCTGGAATGGGTTCCCGGCGCCCGGGCGGCGGTGAGGCGGGTCAATGACGCCGGCGCCCTGGCCGTCATCGCCACCAACCAGTCGGGCATCGGTCGGGGCTACTACACAGAGGCCGACATGCGGGCCTTCCATGCCGAGATGCTGCGGCAGCTGGGGGTGGAGGGCGCGCACATCGACGCGATCTATTTCGCGCCCCACCACGAGGACGCCGCGGAGGACCGCTACCGGGCCGCCGATCACCCCGACCGCAAGCCCAATCCCGGCATGCTGCTGCGCGCGTTGGCCGATTTCGGCGTCGCGCCGGCGGATGCGGTGATGATCGGCGACAAGCCGTCGGACATGGAGGCCGCGCGCCGTGCCGGGGTCCGAGGGGTGCGCTTCGAGAGCGGCGATCTGGAAGCCCTGGTCGCCGCCGAGCTGGCGCGACCGACGGGCACGACTGTTCCGTAATTGCCGTGTCGCGGCTTTCGCCATGCCCTGAAGCGCGTTAAGTCGGGGTCGACCCTTCCCCAGCGGCAGCGATTCATGACCCTTCCGACGACCGCCCGTTCGGCCCTGGACCTGATCGGCGACACGCCGATGGTCGAGGTCACCCATATCGATACCGGCCTCTGCCGGCTGTTTCTCAAGCTCGAAAACCAGAACCCCGGCGGCTCGATCAAGGACCGTATCGCCCGCGCGATGATCGAGGCGGCCGAGGCCGACGGCCGGCTCAAGCCCGGCGGAACGATCATCGAGGCGACGGCCGGAAACACCGGTCTGGGTCTGGCCCAGGTCGCTTCGGTCAAGGGCTACAAGCTGATCCTGATCGTGCCGGACAAGATGGCGCGGGAGAAGATCCTGCACCTGCGCGCCATGGGCGTGGATGTGCGGATCACCCGCTCCGACGTCGGCAAGGGGCACCCGGAATACTACCAGGACATGGCCCAGACGATCGCCCAGCAGACGGGCGGCTTCTTCGTCAACCAGTTCGAGAACCCGGCCAACCCGCTGGCGCACCAGCTGACCACCGGCCCGGAGATCCTTGAGCAAATGGGCGGCGACCTCGACGCCGTGGTCGTCGGCGTCGGCTCGGGCGGCACGCTCACGGGGCTGGGTCGCTACTTCAAGGCGCACTCGCCCAGAACGAAGATGATTCTCGCCGACCCGGTGGGCTCGATCCTCTACGACTACGTCAACACCGGAACCTACGGCGAGGCGGGCAGCTGGATCGTCGAGGGCATCGGCGAGGACTTCATCCCCGACAACGCCCAGATGGACCTGGTCTCGAAGGCCTACGCCATCTCCGACCGCGAGAGCGTCGAGAGCGCCCGCCTGCTGCTCGAGAAGGAGGGCATCCTGGCCGGCTCCTCGTCGGGCACCTTGCTGGCCGCCGCCCTGCGCTATTGCCGCGAACAGACGACGCCGCAGCGGGTCGTCAGCCTGGTCTGCGACACCGGCGGCAAGTACCTGACCAAGATGTTCAACGACATGTGGGTCGCCGCCCACGGCTTCGAGGACCGGCCGAAATTCGGCGACCTGCGCGACCTGATCGCCCGGGACTTCTCCGAGGGCGGGGTGATCGCCACCGGGCCGGACGACAGCCTGCTGACCGCCTACAACCGCATGCGCGCCGCCGACATCAGCCAGCTGCCGGTGATCGACCATGGCAAGCTGGTCGGCATCCTCGACGAGAGCGACATCCTCACCGCCGTCGGTGGTCGCGAGGGCAGGGCCGACCGCTTCGGCCAGAAGGTCTCCGAGGCCATGACCCGCGAGGTCAACACCCTGCAGGTCCATCAGTCGCTGGACGAGCTGAAGCCGCTGTTTGACCGCGACGAGGTGGCCGTGGTGATGAACGGCGACAAGCTGGTGGGTTTGATTACACGCGTGGACCTCATCAACCACCTGCGCCGAACGGCGTGACGCAATATCATCGTCATCGTCGGACTTGTTCCGACGACCCAAGCACACCGCTTTTCCCGGCTCGTCCCACGTTCATGGGTAGTCGGGACAAGCCCGACCATGACGGGTTTCACTATGACTGACGGCAAAAACCGCCTGGCCTTCGCCACGCGCACGATCCACGGGGGCCAGAGCCATGACCCGACCACCGGCGCGGTGATGGTGCCGATCTACGCCACCTCCACCTATGTCCAGCAAAGCCCGGGCGTCCATAAAGGCTACGAATATGCCCGCTCGCAAAATCCGACCCGGATGGCGTTCGAGCGCTGCGTCGCTGATCTCGAAAGCGGCAGTGCGGGCTTTGCCTTCGCCTCCGGGCTCGCGGCGATTTCCACGATCCTG
>JBKJII010000171.1:0-4321 GCA_046598505.1 Caulobacter sp.
CCAGACCGGCGAGGCCGCGTCCGCCTTCGGCCGGATGAGCGCCTTCCACGGCCAGATGGGCATGTTCGTGCGCGCCTATGCCTACATGCGCAGCCACGGCGCCGACGGCCTGCGTCAGGTCGCCGAGGACGCGGTGCTGAACGCCAACTACATCAAGGCCCGCCTGGGCGACGTGATGAGCGCCGCCTTCCCGGACGGCCCCTGCATGCACGAGGCGCTGTTCGACGACAGCTGGCTTGAGGGCACGGGCGTAACCACCCTCGACTTCGCCAAGGCGATGATCGACGAGGGCTTCCATCCGATGACCATGTATTTCCCGCTGGTGGTCCATGGGGCGATGCTGATTGAGCCGACCGAGACCGAGAGCAAGCAGGAACTGGACCGGTTCATCACCGCCCTGCGCGCGCTGGCCGGCGCGGCGAAGGCCGGCGACGTGGATCGGTTCAAGGGCGCGCCGTTCCACGCCCCGTTGCGGCGTCTCGACGAGACTTTGGCGGCCCGCAAGCCGCGGTTGCGCTGGCGACCTGAGACAATTCCGCCACTGGCGGCGCAATAGCCGTGCAGGGCGTGTGAAGACTTTGTCATAACGGAACCGCGCGCCTTTACGGCTCGTTGTCGGCTGCACATATCCAATGTTGCAGCGGCGCAGACTCTCGGGGAAGCGGCGCGCTAACGCCCGCTTTCTCGTGATTCATGTCCCTCGTCCTGACGATGCCCCGCGCCTTCACGCCTGCCGATGACGCCGCCCGCGAGTTGATTTCGCGCGCGAGCCGCTGGCTGCTGTTCGGCCTGGGCGTGGCGATCATCGCGGTCGGCATCCTGATCGCCCCGCTGCCGGGTCCCGGGGGCCTGCCGGTCATTGTGGTCGGACTGATGGTCGCGCTGCGCAACAGCTTCTGGGCCAAGCGCCAGTTCATCCGCTTCCAGCGGGCCCATCCCAGGATGATCTTCCCGATCCGCCGCCTGCTGCGGCGCGAGCCGGAGGTCATGCCAGTGTTCTGGCAGAGCGTGCTGCGGATGGAGCGCGTGGTGCTCCCGCGCAAGCGCCGCTTCGTGAAGAAGGTGCGCAAGCACTTCCGCCGTCGCTAGACGCGAAACAGGGACCTGTCCCCCCTGCGATCTATTGCAGGCGGGCGGCCATGCCGCTGATCGCGGTGTCGATCGACGGATCCGACTTGGCCGAGGCCAGACGGGCGGCGAGGATCTGCTCGGCGGCCAAGGCGGCCAGGTCGGCGGCGACGGCTTTCACGTCGGCTGCGGCTTCAGCTTCCGCCGAGGCGATCTTGCGCTCGGCCAGGGCCGCGCGGCGAGCGATCTGCTCCTCCAGCTTGGCCTTGGCTTCCACCGCCATGCGCGCGGCGTCAGCTTCGGCGGCCCTGAGCATCTCGGTCGCGTGACGCTCGGCCTCAGCGCGCTGGACGCGAATGTCGGCCAGCATGGCTTCAGCCTCGGCGCGGATGCGGGCAGCCTCATCGAGATTGACCTGGATTGCGGCGCCCTTGGCGTCGAGCATCCCGGCGATCATCGCGCGCGCCTTCCACCAGACAATGGCGAGGAAGGCCAGCAGGCCGACGCCTGCCCAGAATTCGGGGTTCGCGAGGTCCCAGAATTCAGCTTCGAAGAATGCGGGCATCAGGCAGCGCCTCCGGCAGCTTTCGCTTCGGCGGCGGTAACGGCCTTGCCGGTCAGCTTCTCGACGATGGCTTTGGCGATGTCTTCGGCGATACCGCTGACATTGGCCATCGCCTGCTCACGCATCGATGCGATCCGGGCTTCGGCGTCAGCAACCTTGCCGGCGACTTCAGCATCGGTCGCCGCCGACCGCTCAGCGGCCTCGGCGACAGCCTTGGCGCGGGCATCGGCGGCGACCCGTTGCGACTGTGCACGCGCCTCGGCGACTTCAGCCGCGGCGGCGCTCGCTTGCGACTGGGCTTCGGTCTGAACCAGACGCGCGGTCTCGAGCGCACCGGAAATGGCTCCGGCGCGTTCATCGATCACCTTGCGCAGGCGCGGGGCGAAGACGCGCGAGATCAGCACATAGAGGATCGCGAACAGAACCAGCAGATAGGCGATCTGGCCGCCCCAATGCTGGAACTCGAATTGCGGAATGCCGCCGCCCGAGCCGTGTTCGGCCGTCGTTGCAGACTGCGTGTCACCGGCGCCGTGCGGGGCGGCGGGCTCGTGTGGATCAGCCATGACCAGTTCGTTCCGTGGATAGTGTCGGCGGCGTCAAGGCGACGCCGCCGGTCATCCGGTTCTTATTTGGCCGCGAAGATCAGGAAGCCGAGCACGAAGGCCAGGATGCCCAGGGCTTCGGCGAGGGCGGCGCCCACGAACAGGTTGCCGATCTGGCTGGCGGCGGCCGACGGGTTGCGCAGGGCGCCCGACAGGAAGCTGCCGAAGATGTTGCCCACGCCGATGCCGGCGCCGATCATGCCGAGGGTGGCGAGGCCAGCACCGATGTATTTGGCGGCTGCAGGATCCATGATTCTCTTGTCCTAGTTAGTCAGAAGGTGGGGTGGAGGGTGGATTGGCCCGGCTTTTAGTGGGCGTGATCCAGATTGACCACATCATTCAGATAGATGCAGGCCAGGATTGCGAAGACGAAGGCCTGAAGGAAGGCCACCAGAAATTCCAGGGCGGTCAAGGCGATGACCATGCCCATGGAGGCGATGCCGATCGGCGCGCTCAGCAGAATGCCGAGACTGCCACCCACCGCCACCGCGACGAAGCCGGCGAACACTTTCAGGGCGACGTGGCCGCCCATCATGTTGCCGAACAGACGAAGCGAGAGAGTCAGTGGACGCAGGAAGAAGGAGATCAACTCGATAAAGCCGACGACCGGGCGCATCACCAGCGGCGCGCCCATCGGCCAGAAGAGCTTGAGGAAGCCGAGGCCGTTCTTGACGACGCCGATGACCATGACCAGCCCGAACGTCAGCACGGCGAACGTGACCGTAATGGCCAGCTGGGAGGTGACGGTGAAGGTCAGCATCATGCCCAGCAGGTTCATGCCCAGGATCAGCAGGAAGAGCGTGAACACGAACGGGAAGTACTTGCGGCCCTCATGGCCGATCATCGACTCGGTCAGATTGTCGATGAGACCGAACACACCCTCACCCACGGACTGAAGCCGGCCGGGAACGACCTGCGGCTTCGCGGTGACAAAGGTCAGGAACGCGACGATTGCGACAAACACGATGGTCATGGCGACATGGGAATTGGTGATCGCCAGATCCATGGTCCCGACAAACGGGAGCGTCACGTCGGGAAGATCGACGAGCTTCTGGATCTGGAACTGATGCAACGGATCGGCCATTGGGCCTTATCGCTCCTAGTCTTTCCCGACATCCGAGGCCGCCGCGATCCGCGCCGCCTCTTCCGCCTTTGCCTGCGCCATCAGCCGGTTGGCCGTACGGCGCGCCATGTAAATCGACAGGGCGAAGCCCAGAAGGACCCCGCCTATCACACCCCAGGGCGTCGTGCCGGCGAACCGGTCGACGAGCGCTCCGACCCCGAGCCCGAGAAAAACCCCGCCCAGGAGTTCCGCCAGGATGCGGTAGGCCTGGCTGGTGGCCGTCGCCTCGCTGGCGTGCGAGACGGGCGGCGCCGTGCGGGCTTCCAGCGCCCTGGCCCGTTCGTCGAGGCTGCGTAGCGCCTCTTCGCGCGAGTCGGCTGCCTTGGGCATGAGGTGTCGGGTCCGGGACGGCCGGGCCAGAAGGTGTCTTCAGGGCCCGGCTTGATCGCGGCGGAACCTATAGGCGTCGCTGCAGTGCGTCAAGGTTGGGTGAAATGTATTCAAGCCCTTGATTCAACAGGATTTCCAAAGGCAAAGGCCCCGGTGTTTCCACCGGGGCCCCGCTTTGGTTCAGCTTTTACGCCGTGATCAGGATCAGAAGTTGATCGAGATCGTCGAACGGCGGTTCAGCGGTTCCTTGACACCGTCGCCGGTGGCCACGGCCAGGTCGGATTCACCCTTCCAGTCCACAGCCAGCGTTCCGGCGGAGACACCCAGACCAACCAGGGCGTCAGCGACGGCCTTGGCGCGGCGTTCCGACAGGCGGACGTTGTAGGCAGGGGAACCCGAGGAGTCGGTGTGACCGACAACCACGACGCGGGTCGCACCGCCGGCTTGAGCGTATTGAGCCGCTTCAGACACCACCGTCTGGGCTTCCGGCGTCAGCACGTACTGATCGAACGGGAAGTAGACGATGAATTCCCGGGCTTCGTACTGCGGCGGCGGAGGCGGCGGCGGCGGAGGCGGCGGGGGAGGCGGGGGAGGCGGCGGCGGAGGCGGCGGCGGAGGCGGCGGGGCCGCTTC
>JBKJII010000360.1:0-10673 GCA_046598505.1 Caulobacter sp.
AATCTGCACATAGACCTGCTCGCGCCGCGCATCGATCACCGCGACGACGAAGCCGGGCCGGCCGGACGCCAGCGCCTCCAGCGCGCTGACCCCGACACAGGGGATCGACAGGGCCGAGGCCAGGCCCTTGGCGAAGGCCAGACCCACGCGCAGACCGGTGAAGCTGCCCGGGCCGACGGTGACGCCGATGCGGGTCAGTTGCGGGAAGGTGACGCCGGCCTCGATCATCAGCTCGCGGACCAGCGGGGCCAGCCGCTCCTGATGCCCGCGGGGCATGGCCTCCGACCGCGCGGCCATCACCGTCTCGCCGTCCAGAACGGCGGCCGAGCAGGCGGTCAGGCAGGTGTCGATGGCGAGGATCACGGGGCGGGTCTACGCGATCCCCCCAACGTCGTCATCCTCGGGCTTGTCTCGACGACCCCTCTCGACGCGTTCTGAACGCATCAGGCTAAAAAGCGGATCGCGCGGCCGAACAAGGGGTCATCGCCACAAGGGCGAGGATGACGCGGGGTCAGAGCGTCTGCTCGACCCGGGTCACTTCCGGCACGTAGTGCTTGAGCATGTTCTCCACGCCCGCTTTCAGCGTCGCGGACGACGACGGGCAGCCCGAGCAGGCGCCGCGCATGTGGAGGTAGACGACGCCGGTGTCGGCCTCGAAGCGGGAGAAGACGATGTCGCCGCCGTCCTGGGCCACGGCCGGGCGGATGCGGCTGTCGAGCAGATCCTTGATCTCGGCGACGATCTGGGCGGTGTCGCCCTCGTAGACCGTGGCGTCGTGGCCGGTTCCGTCGTCGTCGCTAAGGATCGGCGCGCCGCTGGTGAAGTGATCCATGATGGCCGCCAGCACCGGCGCCTTCAGATGCGACCAGTCTGTCTCTTCGGACTTGGTCACCGTGACGAAGTCGCCGCCGAAGAAGACGCGGGTCACGTCGCCCAGGTCGAACAGGGCCTTGGCCAGCGGTGAGGAGGCCGCTTCGTCGGCATCCCGGAACTCACGGGCGCCGTCGCCGAGCACGTCGCGACCGGGGAGGAACTTCAGGACCGCCGGATTAGGCGTGGGCTCAGTCTGGATAAACATGAAAAGACATGTGGCGTTGCGCGAGGCGCGTGACAAGTGCCGCATTTTCTGGCGCTATGTAAGCAATGATAAGATAGCGGGCGCGGCAGCGAAAAGCGGGCGCGCTCCGACAGGCAAGGGAGACGGTGATGGCCGACGGCAATTTCGATCTGGGCAAGGCGGCGCGCGACAAGGACGAGGTCCTCAAGGCGGCGCGCGAGAAGGCCTATTCCATGCCGCTCGACCAGATCAACATCGTCGACCCGGAGCTGTGGCAGACCGACACCCACTGGCCCTATTTCGAGCGCCTGCGGAAGGAAGCTCCGGTCCATTACTGCACGGTGGACGAGGAGACCGGACCCTACTGGTCGGTGACCCGGTTCAACGACATCATGGAAATCGACACCAACCATCAGGTGTTCAGCTCCGACGCGCATCTGGGCGGCATAACCCTGCGCGACATGGATGACGACTTCATCCTGCCGATGTTCATCGCCATGGACCCGCCCAAGCACGACGTGCAGCGCAAGGTCGTCTCGCCGGTCGTCAGCCCGGCCAGCCTGATGCAGCTGGAGCCGATCATTCGCGAGCGGGCCGCGGGCCTGCTCGACAGCCTGCCGATCGGCGAGACCTTTGACTGGGTCGACCGCATCTCCATCGAACTGACGACACAGATGCTGGCGACGCTGTTCGACTTCCCGTTCGAGGATCGCCGCAAACTGACCCGCTGGTCGGACGTCGCCACGGCAGCGCCGGGCATGGGCGTGATCGAGACCGAGGACCAGCGCCGGGCCGAGCTTCTGGAGTGCCTGGAGTACTTCACCCGCCTGTGGAACGAGCGGGTCAACGCCCCGCCGGCCAACAACCTGATCTCCATGCTGGCGCACGGCGAAGCGACCCGCGACATGCAGCCGATGGAGTATCTGGGCAACCTGATCCTGCTGATCGTCGGCGGCAACGACACCACCCGCAACACCATGACCGGCTCGGTGCTGGCGCTGAACCAGAACCCCGACCAGTACGCCAAGCTGCGTGCCGATCCGTCGCTGATCCCCTCGATGGTCTCGGAAACCATCCGTTGGCAGACGCCGCTGGCCCATATGCGCCGCACGGCCCTGCAGGACTACGAAATGGCCGGCCAGACCATCAAGAAGGGCGACAAGGTCGCCATGTGGTACGTCTCGGGCAACCGCGACGAGACGGCGATCGAGAATCCGAACGCCTACATTATCGACCGCGAACGGCCCCGCCATCACCTGTCGTTCGGCTTCGGCATCCACCGCTGTGTGGGCAACCGTCTGGCCGAGATGCAGCTGCGGATCGTCTGGGAAGAAATCCTCAAGCGCTTCCCGACCATCGAGGTGATGGGCGAGCCCAAGCGCGTGCCGTCGGCCTTCGTGAAGGGTTACGAGACCCTGCCGGTGCGGATCCCGTCCAAGAACGCGGTTTGAACCCGGGCGACGAAGCGCTGATCGTCGCCGGCTTCGAGCTGGCGGCGGCGCGCTGCGAGGACCTGACGCCTGCGGTCTATGCGCGGCTGTTCGCCGGGCATCCGGACATGCAGCCGCTGTTCTTCGCCGACCGCGACGGTCAGGTTCGGGGCGAGATGCTGTCGCGGGTGATCGAGGCGATCCTCGATTTCGCCGGACCGCGCCAGTACGCCGCGACAATGATCCAGTGTGAGGTGATCACCCATGCCGGCTACGACGTGCCGCCGGACGTGTTCGCGGTGTTCTTCGGCGTGGTGCGTGACAGCCTGCGCCAGGTTGTCGGCGGTGACTGGTCGGCGGAGATCGACGGCGCCTGGGACCGGCTGCTGGCTGGGCTGGACTACTACGTGACCCATCCGGACCAGGCGGAAACGCAGGCGGCGGCCGGCTAGAGCGGGATCCGATTTGATGGAATCAAATCGGCCGCTCTAGCCTTTATCTGGTCGCGCGTTCGATCCGATAACCGGTTCCCACTTATCGGAACGCGCTCTAGCGAGGCATAGGCAGACCCGCCCTTATGTCTTGATGGCCAGTGTTGCTCCGACCGCGGTCCTGCTCAAGGACCGCTTCGCGGCCGCGCAGCGGCGACCCCGCAGGGGTCGTCCTTGACCAGGTCCGGCGTCCGGAGCGCATCATTCCATCAAGGCCAAAGGGCAGGTGTCATCCGGTCGTCGAGGTATCGCTATCCTGGCTTGCGATAGTGGCTGTTGTGGCTACCCCAAGCCTGAATCAGCCAGAATACCGGAGTCAGGATGCCGCCGACAATTCGGCCGATTTCCTTCAGGTTCCCGGGCAGGAACTGGTCTGCCAGAACGATCAATATCGCGCCGATGACCAGACAGGCAAAAACCCAGACGATCAGGTAATTCCGCTTCGGCTTGCGGGTTGGCGGGGAAATGGGGGTGAAGGCGGGCTCTTCGGTCATGCCAGGTCCGCGATCTCATCATCGGTCAGGTCCCCTGGCACGACGGTGACCGGCAGTTTCCGCGAACCCCAGTTGACCCCGTCCCGCGCAATCGACGCCACCAGCGGGCCGGGGCCTTTGCCGCCGGTCGAGGCGGCCAGGACGAGGATCTTGATGTCGGGGTCATTGGCGACGACCGAGCGGATCGCCGACTTGGTGTTCTCGGCATGCTTGATCAGGAACTCCGGGGCCTGGCCGGTGACGGCCATCACGGTCTCGGCCAGCTTCTGCAGGACCATCTCGGCCTCAACCCGTTCCTGCCGCTCCATCTCCTCACGCACACCCGACCAGTGCTCGAACACGGCCGGCTCGATGACACGCAGCAGGCAGACGTGACCGCCGGTGGACAGGGCGCGCTTGCAGGCATAGCGCAGCGCCGCCCCGGACTCGGGACTGTCGTCGGCGATGACGAGGAATTTGCGCTGGCTCATGGGCGGACGGTGGCTGACCCGGGTGGGTTCGGCAAGGGGCGCTGATGGTGCGTGGTGCGAGCCCCGGACTTGATTCGGGGTCGGCCGGGGCCTCGCTCCTCACCATCACGAACAGAAGTGCAGACCAACCCCTCACGTCATCCTGAGGAGCGATCCCTCAGGATCGCGTCCCGAAGGACGCAACGTGGCTTACCGCCAGAACCCGACGATCTGCTTCACCTCGTCAATCGTCGGCGCAGCCACGGCGCGGGCCTTTTCGGCGCCGGCCGCGAGAACACGGTCGATCTCGGCGGGGTCGGCCATCAGGCGGCGCATGGTATCGCTCACCGAGCCCAGCTTCTCGACCGCCAGGTCAGCCAGCGCCGGCTTGAACGTCCCGAAGCCCTTGCCGCCGTACTCGGTCAGCACCTGGGCCTTGGTCATCTCCGCCAGGGCCCCGTAGATGCCGACCAGGTTGTCGGCCTCCGGGCGCAGCTTCAGCTCGTCCAGGGTTTCGGGCAGCGGTTCCGGATCGGTCCTCGCCTTGCGGATCTTCTGGGCGATGGCGTCCGCGTCGTCGGTCAGGTTGATGCGCGAATTGTCGGAAGGATCCGACTTGCTCATCTTCACCGACCCGTCACGCAGGCTCATGATCCGCGCGCCCGGCCCCTCGATCAGGCCGTCGGGCAACGGGAAGTAGCCGGGCCTGTCGAAGTCGTGGTTGAACTTGGCGGCGATGTCCCGGGTCAGCTCAAGATGCTGCTTCTGGTCCTCACCGACCGGCACATGGGTGGCCTTGTAGACGAGGATGTCGGCAGCCTGGAGCACCGGATAGGTGTAGAGGCCGACCGAGCTGCGTTCCTTGTGCTTGCCGCTCTTCTCCTTGAACTGGGTCATCCGGTCGAGCCAGCCGAGGCGGGCGACGCACTGGAGGATCCAGCCGAGCTCGGCGTGGGCTGTCACAGCCGACTGCGGGAAGATCGCGGCCTTCGAGGGGTCGACGCCGGCGGCGATGTAGGCGGCGGCGATCTCGCGGGTCTGGGCGGCCAGCTGGGCCGGGTCCTGCCAGACGGTGATGGCGTGCAGGTCGACGACGCAGAACAGGCAGTCCATCTCGTGCTGCATGCGGGCGAACTTCACCAACGCGCCGAGGTAGTTGCCCAGGTGCAGGGCGCCGGAGGGCTGGACCCCGGACAGCACGCGCTGCGGGCCGGTGTAGGCGGTAGGCTGATCGGTCATGGATCGGTCTTCTTGATTGGCAGGTCTAGGACGCGCGCAGGCTCATGCCGCGCGATGCTCAGCGGGTAAACGTCAGACGCTGCGCCATCGGCGCGGGGAATGTGCCGCGAGGACCATGGGGCTCGATACGGCAGGGACGGGCCTAGGGCAAGTCCGCCGGCGGCGGCACGGCGGTTCCCGGCTTGCGACGCAGGGCCTCGCGGACCTCGGCAAGGGTGACGCCGCCACTCCCCAGCAGCAGCACCGGATAGAGCGCCCCGCCGGCCATGCAGAGCAGCAGAACGGTGATCTCCTTGGCGCCCAGGCCGATCATCCGGAAGTCGCCGAACGGGGCCTGAAGCTGTGCCCGGAACAACTGGGCGGTGAACAGCACGCCGCCCAGCACCGCGCTGGCGAACAGGATGCGGGCCAGCTTGTTCCAGGCCGCCGGCGAAGGGGTCCAGTCGCCGCGCTTGCGCAGGGCGTGGACCATCTGGGCGACGTTGAGCCAGGAGGCGAAGGCCGTCGCCGCGGCGATGCCCTCGAAGCCGATCGTGTAGAACAGCGCCACGCCCAGCCCGATGTTGACGAACACCGAGATCAGGGCGAAGCGCATCGGCGCCCTGGTGTCATGGCGGGCGAAGAACACCGGCGACAGCACCCGGGCCAGCACGAAGGCGGGCACGCCCCAGCCGTAGTGGAACAGCGCCTTGGAGGTCTCCAGCGCATCCAGCGGGCCGAACTCGCCGCGCTGGAACAGGCCGTCGATCAGATAGTGCGGAATGGCCAGCAGCACGGCTGCGGCCGGCAGGGTCAGGGCCATGGCGAAGACGATCGCCTGATCGGTGGTCTTCTGCGCCTCGTCCTTGTCACCCAGGCTGATGGCGCGGGAGAGGGAGGGCAGCAGGGCCACGCCAATGGCCACGCCGACGAGGCCGAGCGGCAGCTGATAGAAGCGGTCGGCGACCGACAACCAGGTGCGGGCGCCGTTCACCTGGCTGGCGATGATGCCCGACAGGAAGATGTTGATCTGGGTGACGCTGGCGGCGATGGCGCCGGGGACGGCCACGGCGATCAGGGCCCTGATCTCTGGCGTGAGCCTCGGGATCGTCAGGCGGATCTTCGCGCCTGTGCGCAGGGTTCCCCACCAGAGCAGACCGGCCTGGATCACGCCGGCGATCAGGATGGCCCAGCTGGCGGCGTAGGCCGAGCCGATGGCGTCGCGCGGCTGGATAACCGCGATCAGGATGACCGCGTTGAGCACCGTCGGGGCGGCGGCCGACAGGGCAAACCGGCCGCCGGCGTTGAGTACGCCCGACAGCAGCGCGACGATGGCCATGCAGGGCAGGTAGGGCATGCTGATCTGGGTCAGCGCCACCGCCAGCTTGTACTTCTCGCTGTTGAAGCCGAAGCCCGGATTGATCACCAGCATCAGCCACGGCATGGCGATCTGGAAGGCGATGGTCAGGACCAGGGTGATCGCGGCAAGCGTCGCCAGGGCGTCGGTGGCCAGGCCGTCCGCCGCGTCCTGTCCTTCGCTGGCCAGCACCCTGGAATAGGCGGGCACGAAGGCCGCCGTGAAGGCGCCCTCGGCGAAGATGCGGCGGAACAGGTTGGGGAAGGACTGGGCGGTGTTGAAGGCGTCAGCGGCCGGGGTCGAGCTGGCGCCGAGCCGGGCAGTGATGAACAGATCGCGGGCCAGGCCCATAAACCGGCTGACCAGCGTCAGGCTGGAAAACACCATGGACGAGCGGATCAGGCCGCCTTTCGCAGGTTTCACGGATCGGGACGGCTGCTCGGTGCTCACGGCGCGCTTGTGCGACGGGGCGTAGGGGCGGTCAAGCCGATCAGCCGATCCTCCCCAGCCAGAGGGGGGGATGGAAATCTACCGTCCTACGCTCGCTCTTGCCCGCTCCAGCCGGGGCCGGCCGCGGGGGGCCTGGCCCGACTCCTCGGCGTCGAGGACGTTGACCAGGGCTTCCTTGAGCGCCGCCGAGCGTTTGGCGTCGGTCAGTTTTCCGCCGCCCGGCGTCTGGACGTAGAAGGCGTCGACGGCGCGTTCGCCGTAGCCATCGATGTGGGCAGAGGTGATCGACAGGCCGGCGTCGGCGAGGGCCCGGGCGAGGGCTTCCAGCAGGCCGGGACGGTCACGGCCGGAGGCTTCCACCACTGTCGCCTCATCCGAGGCTTCGTTGTCCAGCATCACCGTGGGAATGATCGAAAAGGCGGCTGCGCGGCCACCCTCGCCGCTCTTGCGGGCCTCGAAACTCGGGGTCTCGCCCCGGCCTGCCGCTTCCAGCGCGTCGGCCAGCCGCCGCAGGATTCGCGGGTTGTCGCCGCCGATCGGGGCGCCGGTGATGTCCTGCACATGAAAGACGTCCAGCGCCTGGCCCTGACCGGAGGTGAACACCCGCGCGCCGACGACGTTGCCGCCTAGCCCCGACAGGGCCAGAGCCAGGTCAGCGAACAGGCCGCGCCGGTCCCTGGCTGCGACGACGATCTCGGCGGTGTTGTGGTCGGCGCGGATGCGGGCGTCGGCGGCCGCCCCGCCCTGCAGCGATGCGCGCCGGGCCAGCGCGGCGTGGCCGGCCAGCTCCTCGGCGCTGAAGGCCGTGAAGTAGGCGTCTTCCATCGAGGACGCCCAGCCCTCAGCGGCCGGGTCGGCCAGGATCAGGGCGGCGCGGGCCTCGGCGGCGACAGATTCCTGGTGACGGCGGGCGCTGGCGGCGGGATCGCTGCCCCGGCCGCCGCGGAAGGTGGCCTCTGTGGCGGCGTAGAGCTCGCGCATCAGTTGGCCCTTCCAGCCGTTCCAGACGCCGGGACCGACGGCGCGGATGTCGGCCACGGTCAGGACCAGCAGCAGGCGCAGGCGCTCGGGGTTCTCGACGATGCTGGCAAAGGCGGCGACGGTGGCCGGGTCGGTCACGTCGCGCTTCTGGGCGAAGTCGCTCATCACCAGATGATGTTCGACCAGCCAGGCGATCAGCTCGATCTTGGTCCGCTCCAGGCCCAGCCTCTCGCAGGCGGAGCGGGCCGCGCGGGCCCCGGCCTTTTCCTGGCCGCCGGCGCCGCCCTTGCCGGTGTCGTGCAGCAGCATGGCCAGGAACAGGCTCTCACGGTCGTCGATCAGCGGCATGATCGAGACGGCCAGCGGATGGTCCTCGGCCAGCCTGCCCTCGGCGATGTCGGCGATGACACCCACGGCTTTCAGCGTGTGCTCGTCCACCGTGTAGGAGTGGTACATGTTGAACTGCATCTGGGCGACGATCCGGCCGAACTCCGGCACGAAACGGCCCAGAACCCCGGATTCATTCATCAGCATCAGGGTGCGGTAGGTCCGCTTGCCCCGCGCCAGGATGTCGAGGAAGGCCTTGGCCGCCTCGGGATCGCGGCGGGTCTTCACGGTGATCAGCGGCAGGCAGCGGGTGACGGCGGCGAAGGCGTCCGGATGCAGGTCCAGGTCGCGCTGGTCGGCGAGGCGGAAGATGCGGATCAGGTCGACCGGGTCACGCTCGAACACCTCCGGCCCGTCGATGTTGAGACGGCCGCCCTCTTCATGGAAGCCGGCGACATCGAGCGGCTTGCGCTTGGGCGCCGCCCGGCCTGGCAGGAAGCGGGACAGCCCCCTGGGCTGGGCCTTGAGGTGTTCGGTCTCGAGCTTGGCCGAGAAGGTGCGGGTCAGCGAGCCGACCTCGCGGGCGATCAGGAAATAGCGGCGCATGAAGCGTTCGACGGCAGGGTTGTCGGCGCGGTCGCCGAAGCCCATGCGTCGGGCGACCTCCGGCTGCAGGTCGAACGTCAGCCGCTCTTCAGGCCGGCCCGTGGCGAAGTGCAGGTGTGCGCGGACGGCGTGCAGGAAGTCGAAAGCCCGGACGAAGGCGGCGACCTCGCGGCGGTCGAAATAGCCCAGGGTGAAGACGTCCGCCGGTCGCTCGACCGGATGCAGGTACTCGGCGATCCACATCAGGGTGTGCAGGTCGCGCAGGCCGCCTTTGCCCTCCTTGACGTTGGGCTCGACCATGTAGCGGCTGTTGTCGGCGCGGTTGTGGCGGTCGTCCCGCTCCTTGAGCTTGGCGGCGACGAACTCGGCGGCGGTGTTCTTCACCACGTCGTTGCGGAAGCGCTTCCTGAGGTCCTCGGCCAGGGTCCCGTCACCGGTCAACTGACGCGCCTCCAGCAGGGAGGTGCGGATGGTGAAGTCCTCTTTCGAGAGTCGCACGCACTCCTCGACTGTCCGCGAGGCGTGGCCGACCTTGAAGCCCAGATCCCACAGCGCATAGAGCATGAACTCGATGACGCTCTCGGCGTGGGCCGTCTGTTTGTAGGGCCGCAGGAACAGCAGATCGAGGTCGCTGTAGGGCGACAGCACACCCCGGCCATAGCCGCCCACGGCCAGCAGGCAGAGCCGCTCGCCCTCGGTCGGGTTGCGGGCGCGGAACATGTGCACGGTGGTGAAGTCATAGAGGGCCGTGACCACCTCGTCGGTGACGCCGCACAGCAGCCGGGCCGTCTCCAGACCTCCGGCGCCGTTCTCCAGTCGCTCCTTGGCGATCATCCGGCCGCGGAACAAGGCAGCCTTGAGGATTTCCAGCGCCAGGCGGCGTTGCTCGACCTCGTTGCCGGAAGCATCATGAGCGGCGGCGGTGAGGCGTGCGCGCAGGGCTATGCCGTCAACGACATGTTCAAGGCGGGTCGGGCGAAGACGGGGAGCCATGGACCTTATGTGCGCTGCAACACCGGTTGGCGCAACGGGTCGGGACGGGCCAGTCCGGCTAGAGCATCCCTTTTAGCCGATAGAGCGCTTCCATCGCCTCGCGGGGGCTCATGCCGTCGGGTTCGAGGCCTTTGAGGGCTTCCTCGACGGGGCTGGGGCCGTGCTTGACCGGGGCCGGGGCGACGGCGTCGAACAGGGGCAGGCCTTCGAGGCGAACAGGGGACTCAGCTTCGCTTTCGAGCCGTTCCAGCACCTCGCGGGCCCTCGCGACCACGGCGGGCGGCACGCCGGCCAGCTTGGCCACCTGGACGCCGTAGCTGCGGTCGGCGTGACCTGGTCCCGCCTCGTGCAGGAAGACCAGGTCGCCGTTCCACTCCTTGGCCTTCATCGACAGGTTGGAGACATGGCCCAGCCGGTGCTCCAGCGCGGCGAGTTCGTGATAGTGGGTGGCGAACAGCGCCCGGGACCGGTTCACCCCGTGCAGGGCCTCGGCGCAGGCCCAGGCGATGGCCAGACCGTCCCAGGTGGCCGTGCCCCGGCCGATCTCGTCGAGGATGACGAAGCTGCGCGGCGTGGCCTGGGTGAGGATCGCCGCCGTCTCGACCATCTCGGCCATGAAGGTCGAGCGGCCGCGGGCCAGATCGTCTCCGGCCCCGACCCGGCTGAACAGCCGGTCGACGACGCCCATCTTCAGCGCCTTGGCCGGTACGAAGCAGCCGGCCTGGGCAAGGACCGCCAAGAGCGCGTTCTGGCGCAGAAAGGTCGACTTGCCGGCCATGTTGGGACCGGTGACGAGCGCGAGCCTGGGCCCCCCGGCGCC
>JBKJII010000478.1:0-6734 GCA_046598505.1 Caulobacter sp.
GGGCTGGCCTATTGAAGGTCGGCATCCTCAAAACGGGTCGCCCGCCCCGGCCCGCGATCCCGGAATTCGGGACCTATCCGGATATGTTCATGCGTTTGCTGGGGGCGGAGGCTTACGACTGGCGGACCTATGACGTGGACGGCGGTGAGTTGCCGGCGACGCCGGAGGCCTGCGACGCCTACATCGTCACGCAGGGCTATCGCATGTGAGTGATCAGCTTGAGCAGATCCTCGTTGGCCCATCTGGCTTTGAGACGTTTGTGGCTGAGGGGGATGTTTTCGGGGTCACTTCTGAGGACGTTGAGCGCAAGGCGTCTGAGGACGGCGAGATTAGCGGGACCGTTGTTTTTGCGGTTGCGGGTCTGATCCTCGGCCATCAGGACGTCGAGTTGCCAGTGCAGGTCGTTTTCGATGGCCCAGTGGCGGCGTACGGTGCGCAAGACCTCGGCAGGGGTCATGCGGCGGGAGAGCGCATAGTCCCTGATCTTGTGGGTGGTCTTGCCTTCAAGCGTGCGCCAGCTCTCGACGCGGGCCACCGCCACAAGACACTCGAGGGCCTTGGGGCCGGGGGTCTGGGCGAAGCGGGTGACGATGGCGCGGCGCACCTCATGGCGGCCATGGGCGGTGTCTTCAGTCTCAGCGATCGGTGTCCTTGGGTTGGCCTGGGCCTTGTCGAGCGCCGCCTTGGCCTCGGGGGCCAGCCTGGCCTGGTTGCCTTTGATCGTCAGCACGTAGTGCCCGCCGCTCTCGCGAACCGTCTGGGTCAGGCGACGGTGGCAGTGCAAGGCGTCGGCGGTCACTGTGCAGCCCTTCAGCGACAAGAGGTTCAGCGCCGTGATGGCGGCCTGCGCCTCCCCGCCGGCCTCGGCCACCACCTGGGAGAGGCTCATGAAGGTGTCGCAGTCGAAGGCGGTCACCACCAGCGGCGGCATGTGGGCGCGGCCCTTGTCGTAGGCCCGTCGCAGGCTCTTGCCGTCCACCGCCACTTGGCCGCGCGTGTCAGCCCGCGCTTGCTCGCCGAACGCCGCCATGAAGCGCTGGAACGCGCTCTGAAAGGCTTGCGGGTCCAAGGCTCCCAGCACCCGCGTGAACGTGTCGTGGCTAGGCGCTCCCCTCTTCAGCGGCACGAACTGGCGCAACAGCTCCAGCCGCGTCTTGGCGAAGAACGCAATCTCCGTGCAGTGAACCGCCCCGCACAGCACCGCCGCCAGCGCCACGAACAGAACGTCCGTCAGATCATGCACCGCGTTGTAACCGCGCGGGTCCGGCACTTCGTCCAGGATCTCTGTGAGCAACATCGACGCCTTCCTCCCAGGAAGACCCCTACAGAATCCATCATCCCAAATGCCGCAACACCCCAACTATCCACACATGCGATTCCCCTGCCCAGCGGGGGAGGATCTGGCAACCCTTAGCTCCGGTAATCCCCGTTGATCGCCACGTACTGCTTGGTCAGGTCGCAGGTCCACATCGTCGCCGCGCCGCGGCCGACGCCGACATCGATGCTGACCTCGAGCTCCGGCTTCTTCATGTAGGCGCTCATCCTGGCCTCGGAGTAGGTCGGCGAGACCAGGCCGTCGTGGGCGGCGACCAGCTTGCCGAAGGTCACGCTCATCTTGTCGCGGTTGACCGGCTCGTCGGCGCGGCCGACGGCCATGACGATGCGGCCCCAGTTGGCGTCCTCGCCGGCGAAGGCGGTCTTGACCAGCGGGCTTTCGGCGACGGTGCGGGCGATCTTGCGGGCGCTGGCCGCGCTCTCGGCGCCGGTGACGTTGATCTTGACGAACTTGGTCGCGCCCTCGCCGTCGCGGACCAGCTGCAGCGCCAGATCCAGCAAAAGGCCTTCCAGCTTCTCGCGGAAGTCGGCCAGCCGGTGGTCGCCGGCCCGGCTGATGCGCGCCGCGCCGGATGCGCCGGTGGCGAACAGCAGCAGGGTGTCGTTGGTCGAACGGTCGCCGTCGACCGTCACGCAGTTGAAGGTCGTGCGGGTGTAGAGGCTGACCAGGGTCTGCAGCGCCTTGGGGGCGATGGCGGCGTCGGTGGCGACGAAGGCCAGCATGGTCGCCATGTCCGGCGCGATCATGCCCGAGCCCTTGGCGATGCCGTTGATCCGCACGGTCTTGCCGTCGATCTTCGCCGTGGCGGTGGCGCCCTTGGCGAAGGTGTCGGTGGTCATGATCGCCCGGGCTGCATCGGCCCAGCCGTCGTCGGTCAGGGCATGCTCGACGTCAGCCAGGCGGCTGGTGATCTTGCCGTCGTCCAGCACCACGCCGATGACACCGGTCGAGGCCATCATCACATCGCGCTGGCGACAGTCGAAGCGCTTGGCCAGGGCGCCGGCGACACGGCGGACCGCGTCCGCACCGGGCTTGCCGGTGAAGCTGTTGGCGCAGCCGGCGTTGACCACCAGGGCCTGGATGCCGTCGCCAGCGGTGGCCTCAAGCTGCTTCTTGCACCAGTCGACAGGCGCTGAGCCGACGCCGTGGCGGGTGAACACGCCGCCGCAACTTGTGCCCTTGGCGAAGCGCATGACCAACAGATCCGGGCGCTCATGCTTGTAGAAGCCGGCCCGGCCGATCCCGATCTGGACCCCGCCGATCGGCGGCATCTTCGGGAAGGGGACAGCCAGCGGCGAGATGGCCAGGCCCGGCTTGCCTGGCGCGGCGGGTTCCGGTTCGGCCGCCTTTTCAAGGCGCCGGGTCGTCGCCCGCTTGATCGCCGAGGTCAGCGGGTCGAGCGCGTGCTGCACCGCGTGGCCGACGATCTCGGCCGGCTTGACGGCGGCTTCCAGCGCCCGGGCGGGCGTCAGCTTGACGCCTTCGGCTTTTGGCTTGGCGGGCGGACCGGTCATTTCCTGGCGGGCGTCGCTGGAGCCGTGGTTCTGGCGGCCGGGGCAGCGGCTTTGGGTGTCGGCGACGCGGCCGGCGGCGTGGCCTCGGGGGCCGGCACCGGCGCCGGCGCGGGTGGCGCCGAGGCCGGCTCACGCGGCGCGCCCGGCACCTCCTGCGGCTTGCCGAGCAGCGGCTGGACCCGGGCGGCCCCACGCAGCTTCTCCAGCAGGTCGCGGACCTTGTCATAGGTCAGGAAGCGCACGATCTGCGGTCGCGCGGCCTCGAAGGTGATCGGCGCCTCCAGGCGTTTCTCCTCGACCTTGACCAGCGCCCAGCCGCCTTCGACCGCGAACGGGCCGATCAGGTCGCCGGGCTTGGCGTCCTTGAGCGCCGCGATATAGGGCTCGGGCATCACGTCGAGGGTGAAGTAGCCGCCAATGTCGCCGCCGCTGAAACGGGTGGCGGTGTCGGCCGAGCGTTCCATCGCCAGGGCCTCGAACGAGGCGCCGGCCGCCAGCAGCTTTTTGATCTGTTCGGCCTCGGCCTGGCTGGCGACGACAATCTGGCGGGCCTTGATCTCGTCGGACTCCTTCGAGAGCCGAAGCTGCTCCTGGTAGAGTTCGCGGATCGCGCTGGGCGTCACGGCCTTCTCGACCACGCTTTCGACCAGCATGTCGCCGAGGATCCGCTCGCGGGCGGCGGCCAGGCGGCGCTGGGCCACCGGGTCACGGTCCAGCTTGCGCTTGAGCGCCTCGGCGGCGAGCAGCTTCTGGTCGACGACCTCGTCCATCACCCGGCGGAACAGGTCCGAGGAGGTGTCGAGCGGCTCGCCCTCGCTGATCAGGCCCTGGGCCACGGCTTCGCGCTTGACGTCCGACGACCAGACCGTCTTGCCGTCGATCCGGGCCACGGCAACGTCGCCGGCCTGCGGCGGCTTCTCGTTGCCTTCCTGACGCCCGCAGGCGCCCAGGGTCAGGGCCACGGTCAGGGCGATGACCACGCCCCAGGCGCCGGTCGTAGCGGTCTTCATGGCGGACAGTTCTCCACGCGAGCCTCAGCCTCCGGTCCTAGCGCGGTTTCGGGCGAAGGGAAATGCAAGGCAATTCAGGGGACAGGTTAAGCTGTCCCCACCGTGTCCCCACCGGGTCCCTCGGCGGTCCCTCGGGACAGCTTAACCTGTCCCCACCGGGCGCACACCGATCGCAGTCAGGAATTCGGCGTCCCCCAGCGGTCGGCTCGCGGACTCCGCCGCACGCAGCGCGCTGAATTCGGGGGCGTCAGCCCCCGCCGGTTCAAGGGCGTCGGCGAAATGTTCAATCCTGGACAGGAGGGGGTCCACGACCACAACCCCGTCACTTCGTCCCGCAAGGTGCGCCCGTACGCTCGACCAAGGCCAGTCCTCCGCCCGCGCCGCCAGGCGAGCGCGAACCGGATTCAGAGCGATGTATCGAAAAGCGGTCAGCAGGTGGCTTTCGTCCATGACCACGGATGCAAACCGGGCCTGAAACAGGTGGCCGCTCCAACCCTGACGGGCGTTGATCATCGCGGTATATCGACGGTGAGTCTGGCCAATCGCCCTCGCCAGGCCGGAATCATCGGTGGGCGTCAGGATCAGATGCACGTGATTGGGCATCAGGCAGTAGGCCCAGACCGCCACGCCATAGCGCCGGGTCTCAAACGCCAGCAGGGTCAGGTAACGCCCCTCGTCGCCAGGCTCGAAGAAAATGGGTTCGCGCCGATTGCCACGCTGTGTCACGTGGTGGGGGAGGTCGGGGACGACGATGCGGGCCGAGCGCGCCATAGCTACAATTTAAGCGCGCGTTTATTCCAAACTCAAGCGTTTCGATTTTGGGGACAGTGGTGGGGACAGCTTAACCTGTCCCCACCACTGTCCCACCACTGTCCCCACTACCCGAACGCTCGCGATATGGCGGGACAAATGCGGGACGTCCTGCCCTGGACGCGCCTCCCCGGAGGGTGGCGCAATGGCGCCACGCCGCAGCAACCGCGGCAAGGCCTCTCGTTGACACTGGGGGACCCGCTGCTTAAGTCTCCCGCGCGCTCAGACGGGCGGATTTTCGTGTGGCCGGAAGGGCTTGCACGAACAGACCAACCGCCGCCGCGCCCACCATTTCACCGGATTTCCCCTACGCATGTTCGGCCTCGCCAAAACCCTCTTCGGCTCTTCCAACGACCGCAAGGTCAAGCAGTTCATGGGGCGGGTCGCGAAGATCAGCGCCCGGGAGGCCGAGTACGCCGCCCTGAGCGAGGAACAGCTGCGGGGCAAGACCGCTGAGTTCAAGAGCCGCCTGGCGGCCGGCGAGACGCTTGACGACCTGATGGACGAAGCCTTCGCAGTCGTCCGCGAGGCTTCCAAGCGGACGTTGGGCCAGCGTCACTACGACGTGCAGATGATCGGCGGCATGGTCCTGCACCGGGGCGGCATCGCCGAGATGCGCACCGGCGAAGGCAAGACCCTCGTCGGCACGCTGCCGACCTATCTGAACGCCCTTGAGGGCAAGGGCGTCCACGTCATCACGGTCAACGACTACCTGGCCAGACGCGACGCCGAGTGGATGGGCCAGGTCTACCGCTACCTCGGGCTGACCGTCGGCGTGATCGTCAACGGCCTGAGCCAGGCCCAGCGCCAGGAAGCCTACGGCAGCGACATCACCTACGGCACGAACAACGAGTTCGGCTTCGACTACCTGCGCGACAACCTGGTCTACGACGTCAACGAGATGGTCCAGCGCGGCCACAACTTCGTCATCGTCGACGAAGTGGACTCGATCCTGATCGACGAGGCGCGCACGCCGCTGATCATCTCCGGCCCGACTGAAGACCGGTCGGAATTCTACCGGACCATGGACGTGGTCGTGAAAGCCCTGATCAAGGAAGAGGGCATCTACGAGCACGACGAGAAGCAGAAGCAGGTGCTGCTGACCGAGTTCGGCTCCGAACGGGTCGAGGAAATCCTGCAGGCCGAAGGTCAGCTGGCCGAGGATTCGGCGGGCCTCTACGACCCGGTCAACATCTCGGTGGTGCACCACATCAACCAGGCCCTGCGGGCCAACGTGCTCTACACCAAGGACAAGGACTATATCGTCAAGGCCGGCGAGGTGATCCTGATCGACGAGTTCACCGGCCGCATGATGACCGGCCGCCGCCTGTCCGAGGGCCTGCACCAGGCCATCGAGGCCAAGGAAGGCGCCGAGATCCAGCCCGAGAACCAGACCCTGGCCTCGGTGACGATCCAGAACTACTTCCGCCTCTACGAAAAGCTCTCGGGCATGACCGGCACGGCCGCCACCGAGGCGCAGGAATTCATCGACATCTACAAGATGGACGTCGCCGAAATCCCGACCAACCGTCCGGTGATCCGCATCGACGACGACGACGAGGTCTACCGCACCGCCGCCGAGAAGCACGTGGCCATCCTGCAGCTGATCGAGGACTGCCACCGCCGCGGCCAGCCGATCCTGGTGGGCACCGTCACCATCGAGAAGTCGGAGCAGCTGTCGGAACTGCTGAAGACGCACAACTTCGAGCTCAACGGCAAGACCATCCGCGGCATCCCGCACAGCGTGCTGAACGCCCGCTTCCACGAGCAGGAAGCCGCCATCGTCGCCGACGCCGGCGTGCCCGGCGCGGTGACCATCGCCACCAACATGGCCGGCCGCGGCACCGACATCCAGCTCGGCGGTAACGTCGACATGAAGGTCATGAAGTGGCGCGACGATCAGCGCGCCCTGGGCATCGAACCCACCCCGGAGCAGTCCCTGGCCCACCGCGCCGAGGTCGAGGCCGAGATTTCCGACGCCAAGAAGCAGGCCCTGGCCGCCGGCGGCCTGTTCGTGCTGGGCACCGAGCGCCACGAGAGCCGCCGGATCGACAACCAGCTGCG
>JBKJII010000088.1:0-2368 GCA_046598505.1 Caulobacter sp.
CAACATCTACGTCTGGGTCGTGCTGATGGTGACCGCCGGCTACGGCGTGCTCGGCTTCATGGACGACTACGACAAGGTCACCAAACAGACGACCGCGGGCGTCTCGGCGCCGATGAAACTGTTCATCCAGTTCGCCATCGCCCTGGCGGCCGTCGCCCTGCTGATCGTGTTCGGCGGCAAGTCGCCGGAGGCGCCGGAGCTGTCGACGTC
This sequence comes from Caulobacter sp., assembly GCA_046598505.1. Classification (GTDB taxonomy): domain Bacteria; phylum Pseudomonadota; class Alphaproteobacteria; order Caulobacterales; family Caulobacteraceae; genus Caulobacter. The sequence continues at coordinate 211 of JBKJII010000088.1, forward strand.
GGTGGCATTCCCGATCTTCAAGCGGCTGCTGCTCGATCTCGGCTGGTTCTATCTGGCCTTCGCGGCTGTCGTGATCGTGGGCTTCTCCAACGCCGTGAACTTCACCGACGGCCTCGACGGCCTGGCTATCGTGCCGGTGATGATCGCCGCGGCGGCGCTGGGCCTGATCGCCTACCTCGTCGGCAACTATGTCTTCGCCCAGTACCTGCAGGTTCACTTCGTGCCGGGCGTGGGCGAGGTGGCGGTAATCTGCGGCGCGCTGATCGGGGCCGGGTTGGGCTTCCTCTGGTACAACGCACCGCCGGCCAAGATCTTCATGGGCGACACCGGCTCGCTGGCCCTCGGCGGTGCGCTGGGCGCCATCGCGGTCGCCACCAAGCACGAGATCGTCCTGGCCATCATCGGCGGCCTGTTCGTCGCCGAACTGCTCAGCGTCATCATCCAGGTGGCCTACTTCAAGCGCACCGGCAAACGCATCTTCCTGATGGCGCCGATCCACCACCACTTCGAGAAGCTGGGCTGGCCCGAGTCGACGGTCGTGATCCGCTTCTGGATCGTCTCGCTGATGCTGGCCTTCATCGGCCTCGCCACGCTGAAACTCAGATAGGGGACGACGGCTCGCCATGATCCCCATCCGCGGCTTCGAGGGACGCAAGGTCGCCGTGTTCGGTCTCGGCCGGACCGGACTGACGGCCGCGCGCGCGCTTGTCGCCGGGGGCGCAGAGGTGGCGCTGTGGGATGAGAAGGAGGGCGGCCGCGCCGTCGCCGCCGCAGAAGGCTTCCCGGTCGTCGACCTGAAGACCGCCGACTGGTCGTCGTTCGCGGCCCTGATGCTGTCGCCCGGCGTGCCGCTGACCCATCCCAGGCCCAACTGGACGGTCGAGATGGCCAGGGCCGCCGGCGTCGAGGTCCTGGGCGATATCGAGCTCTTCGCCCGCACGGTCAACGCTGCGCCGGCGCACAAGCGGCCGAAGGTCGCCGCGATCACGGGCACCAACGGCAAGTCGACGACCACGGCGCTGCTTGGCCACATCTGCGCCAGCGCCGGGCGTGACACCCGCATCGGCGGCAACATCGGCGTCGGGGTGCTGGACCTGCCCGACATGCACGGCGGGGCGGTCTATGTGCTGGAGACCTCGTCCTACCAGCTCGATCTGACCTCCAGCCTCAAGCCGGACGCGGCGGTCCTGCTGAACATCTCGCCCGACCATCTGGACCGGCACGGCGGTATGGAAGGCTATGTCGCCGCCAAGCGCCGGGTGTTCCTGAACCAGACCAGGGGCGACACCGCGATCATCGGCGTCGACGACGCCTGGTGCCAACGCATCTGCACGGAAATCACCGCCGCCAACCACCGGACAATCTGGCCGGTCAGCGCCAGCCGTTCGATGGGACGCGGCGTCTACGCCATCCAAGGCGTGCTCTACGACGCCACCGGCGACCGGGTCATCGAGGTCGCCGATCTGTTGCGCGCGCGCTCACTGCCCGGCCGGCACAACTGGCAGAACGCCGCCGCCGCCTATGCCGCCGCCCGCGCCATGGGGGTGCCGGCGGAAGAGGCGGCTGAAGGGCTGATGACCTTCCCGGGTCTGGCGCACCGCATGGAAACGGTCGCCACCCTCGGGCGGGTCCGGTTCGTCAACGACTCCAAGGCGACCAACGCCGACGCCGCCCGTCAGGCCCTCAGCAGCTACCCGCGCGTCTACTGGATCGCCGGCGGACAGCCCAAGGAGGGCGGCATCGCGCCGCTGACCGACCTGTTCGGCCGGGTGGCCAAGGCCTACCTGATCGGCGAGGGCGCGGGCGATTTCTCCAGGGTGCTCGACGGCAGCGCCCCCTGGGTGGTGTCCGGCACGATCGAGGCCGCCACAGCCGCAGCCTTTGCAGACGCCGAAGCGAGCGGAGACGACGCCATCGTCCTGCTGTCGCCGGCCTGCGCGTCGTTCGACCAGTTCTCCGATTTCGAGGCCCGCGGCGAGGCGTTCCGCGCCGCCGTGGAGTCCCTGGCCCGACCGGCCCTCAAGGGAGCCCGCGCGTGAGCTACAGCCCGCACACCTTCCTGCGCTCCGACACCACGCCCATGGGCAACTGGTGGTGGACGATGGACCGCTGGCTGCTGGGCGCCGTGTTCGCCCTGATCGCGCTCGGCGTCCTGCTG
>JBKJII010000115.1:0-4442 GCA_046598505.1 Caulobacter sp.
CTGGAGCGCGAGATGAACGACGCCGTCGAGTTCGCCCAGATGGCTGACGACGAGGGCGACGAGGGGTCGCTCGAGGACGCCCGCGCCCAGCTGAAGGCGCTCAAGGCCCGCGCCGCCAAGGCCGAGCTGGAAGCCCTGCTGTCCGGCGAGGCCGACGGCAACGACGCCTATGTCGAAATCAATTCCGGCGCTGGCGGCACCGAGTCCTGCGACTGGGCCAACATGCTGCTGCGCATGTACAGCCGCTGGGCCAACGCCCACGGCTACAGTGTCGAGCTCATTGAGGAGACCTCCGGCGAACAGGTCGGCATCAAGTCGGCGACGCTGCAGGTCAAGGGTCCCAACGCCTACGGCTGGCTGAAGACCGAGGCCGGCGTGCACCGTCTGGTCCGCATCAGCCCCTATGACGCCGCCGCCAAGCGCCACACGAGCTTCGCCTCGGCCTGGATCTATCCGGTGGTCGACGACACGATCGAGATCGAGATCAACCCGGCCGATGTGCGCACCGACACCTACCGCGCCAGCGGCGCCGGCGGTCAGCACATCAACAAGACCGACTCCGCCGTGCGCCTGACTCACATTCCCACGGGCATCGCCGTTGCCTGCCAGGCTGGCCGCAGTCAGCACCAGAACCGCGAGGAAGCCTGGAAGATGCTTCGGGCCCGCCTCTACGAGGTTGAACTACAGAAGCGCGAGGCGGCGGCCCAGGCCCTCGAGGACCAGAAGACCGATATCGGCTGGGGCCACCAGATCCGCAGCTACGTCCTGCAACCCTACCAGATGGTCAAGGACCTGCGGACCAACGTCGAGACGTCCGACACCGACGGCGTGCTCGACGGCGACCTCGACCAGTTCATGGGCGCAGCCCTGGCGCAGCGCGTCGGCGCGACGCGGGACGGCGGCGAGGGGTAACCTTCACCGTCATCCTCGGGCTTGTCCCGAGGACCCAGGCGCGCGAGAGGTGGGAGCAAGGAGCGGGACGATCCGCGCCTTACTGTCATGGACGGTGATCATGGGTCCTCGGGACAAGCCCGAGGATGACGGTTCCGGGATCAGCCGACCTTCGGCGGGCCGCCCATGGGCTGGGCTTGCGGGTGCGCGGGCAGCGGGGCGGGCGCCGGCGTGTGCGGCTGCTGCGCCTGCTGCTGCGGGCGCTGGAACTTCAGGCTGCGGCCCTGGAAGAAGGCCCCCGTTTCCATCGCCAGCTGTTCGTGGGTGATGTCGCCGTCGACGTAGGCTGTCCCATAAAGACGCACCTGCTTGGCGGTCACCGAGCCGATCACGCGGCCGCGCACTTCGGCGGCTTCGGCATAGACCGAGCCTTCGATGTGACCGGTGTCGCCGACGGTCAGCCGGCCGACGCGCACGTCGCCCCGGACCACGCCGTCGATCTGCAGCTCACCGTCGCCGACGACGCCGCCTTCGATCGTAATCCCGTCGCTGATAAGGGAAGCCACTTTCGGTCGCGCCTTGGGTTGCTCGGGCGCCATAGGGGCCGGCGCGGGCGCCGGAGCCGAAACGGCCGTGGGTTTGGGCGGGGTCTTATTCTGCTTGCTGAACATATTCGCCGGCCTTCAAGTAACGGTTAGGGTTCTGCGCCCGCCCATTGACCCACACCTCATAGTGCAAATGTGGGCCAGTCGACCGGCCTGTCGACCCCATCGATGCAATACGCTGGCCAACTGTGACCCGCTGCCCAATCGCCACATTGTAGCCGGCCAGGTGCGCGTACCGCGTCTTGAACCCGTTGCCGTGGTCGATCTCGACCGTATTGCCGTAGCCCGACCGCACGCCGGTGAACGAAACCACGCCCGGCGCCGTCGAATAGATCGGCGTGAAAGTCGCGCCCGGGAAGTCCAGCCCGGAATGGAACGCCGGCCGGCGCGTGAACGGATCGAGCCGCACGCCATAGCTGCTCGACTGCGCCTGGGCGCTGGTCGGCCGGAAGAAGGGCAGGCCGCGCGCGGCATTGGCCAGCGAGCGCATGTCCGACATGTTGGTCGCCGCCCGCTGGATGCGCTGGGCGAAGCTTTCGTCCACGTCCAGCACGGCGGCCAGGGCGCGCGGATCACGGGCCTCGATCAGCGGGCCGCCCAGGGCGCCGCCGCGACTGGCGTAGCTGGCCGGGTTCAGTCCGGCGAGGCGGAAGGCCAGACGCAAACGCTCGGCGCGGGTAAGGGCGTAGTTCTCGGCTGCGCTGATCATCCGCTCCTGATCCATCAGCGTGTACTGCACGCGCTGGATCGGCGAGCCGGCGGTCAGGCGGGGCTTGGCGGGCGAGATCGCTGCAGCGGCGCCGGGTGCGCCGCGAAAACCGGAGTCAGTGAGAAGCTGGGCGAGGGCGGCGTGACGCTTCTCGACGGAATTGGCCAGTTCGACCAGCGAGCCGTCGGTCTGCGACAGTTGCTGCATGGCGCTGTTCAGGCGGGCCTGACGGTCTGCGGTGACGCGTTCCCAGTAGGCGTTGCGGCGGACCAGTTCCTGGTCGATGGCGCTGACCGACAGGGCGCTGACCAGCATGGCCGCGGTGCACACGCCCATCCAAAGGGCGGCGGCGCCGATGATCCCGGCGCCCATGATCTGCTTTCCGGTCGAGAGCACGAAGCCGCGCATCTCCCCGCCCGAGCGGATGTAGAGATGCCGTTCTGGAAACAGCTCCTCCATGGCTCGCCGAATTCTGCGCAAGCGTGCTGTGGCCATAGCCCCCGAACCCGAGTTTCTCGGTTGAGGCGATATGCGATGATGTGGAGGGAACGCGCAAGACCCTTCGCGCGTGAGGCGTGCGCGAAGCAGGTATTATGACCGTCGAAGGGCAGGATTAACCACGATCTGCCCGGCGCGCCAGTTCCTGCGACCACTTTGCCCGCCGCACGTGAATATTTGGCAACTGCCGCGACGTTTTCGCAACACCGACCGTTACTGGCGAGTAATGGCGCGTGGCGAGCCGGGTGCGACCTAACGCCGCCCGGCTCGACTAGAGGGCTTTGACCGCGGCCAGAACGTCAGCGGCGTGGTCCTTGACCTTCACTTTTCGCCAAGTCTTCCGCACCACGCCCTGGCCGTCGATCAGAAAGGTCGCGCGATCAATGCCCATGTACTGGCGGCCATAGAGGGTCTTTTCGATCCACGAGTCGTAGCGCTCGATGACGTCGCTCTCGGCGTCCGAGCCGAGTTCGACCGTCAGGCCGTGCTTCTCGCGGAATTTGCCGTGCTTCTTCACCGTGTCCTTGGACACCCCGACCAGCACAGCGCCGGCGGCCTCGAAGTCGGCCCTGGCGGCTGAAAAAGCGATATTCTCGGTCGTGCAGCCGGGCGTGTCGTCCTTCGGATAGAAGAACAGCACGACGGTCTTGCCCTTGAACTGGCCGAGCGTCACCCGGCCGGTGTCGGTGGGCAGGTCGAAATCTGGGGCGGGGTCGCCAACTTTTAGTGCGCTCATCTCTGCCTCCAGGTTTTCCGCTCATCCCGGCGAAGGCCGGGACCCAGGTGTTTCTAACGATCCTGCCGCTCGCTCCACGCCTTCCAAAAAGCCTGGGTCCCCGCTTTCGCCGGGATAAGCGGAGTAAGGTGGTCAGACCGGGCGAACCCAGACGATCTTGTTCTTGCCCTTCTGGATCTTGAACCGGCCGTCCTTGCCCGCGCCTTCGTTACGCTCGTAGGGCGCCTTCGGATCGGTGACTTTCACGTCGTTGATGAGGATCGTGCCCTGTTCGATCAGGTTGCGAGCCTCCTTCACAGATCCGGCGAGCCCCGCGCCCTTGACGAGGGCTTCGGCGGTCCGACGTGTAAGGTCGCCCGTCTCGCCCGCCCAGACAAAGTTCTCAGAGGTCGCGGCCGCGGCTGTGTTGCCCAACTCGAAGGCCTCTTCAGCCTTGGCGCGCGCGGCCTTTGCCGCATCTGCGCCATGCAGCATCCGGGTCGCTTCGTCGGCCAACACCTTCTTGGCGTCGTTGATCGCCGCGCCGTCCAGCGCCTCGAGCCGGGCGATCTCGTCGAGCGGCAGGTCGGTGAACAGGCGCAGGAAGCGGCCAACGTCAGCGTCCTCGGCGTTGCGCCAGAACTGCCAGTAGTCGTACGGGCTGCGCAGGTCGGCGTTGAGCCAGACCGCGCCCTGGGCGGTCTTGCCCATCTTGGCGCCCGAGGCGGTGGACAGCAGCGGGGTGGTCAGGCCGAAGGCCGGCTTCTGGTCAACGCGGCGGATCAGCTCCACCCCGTTGACGATGTTGCCCCACTGGTCGGAGCCGCCCATCTGCAGGACACAGCCGTGGGTGCGTTCCAGCTCCAGGAAGTCCACCGACTGCATCAGCATGTAGTTGAACTCGAGGAAGGTCATCGGCTGCTCACGGTCGAGGCGCGCCTTGACGCTGTCGAAGGCGAGCATGCGGTTGATCGTGAAGTGCACGCCGTAGTCGCGCAGGAACTGGACGTAGCCGAACTTCGAC
>JBKJII010000267.1:0-1252 GCA_046598505.1 Caulobacter sp.
ATCCAGGAGGCGCGCAACGCCGTCGAGATCGCACCCGACTACGGCCTGGCGCTCGCCCTGCTCGCCCAGACCCAGGGCGTTCTCTACAATCAGGTGATCCCGGACAATCCGGTCGAGGCCGAGCGCATCCGGGCCCAGGCCGAACAGGCGATCGCCCTCGATCCGGACAACTCGGTCGTGCTGTCCACCGCCTCCGGCGGGCTGGCCACGGCGGGCTTCCCGGTTGAGGCGCTTGAGGCCGGCGAACGGGCAATCGCTCTCAATCCCAGCAACCCGTTCGGTCATTTCGCCTGCGGCGTGGCCAGTCTGCTGTTGAACCGCTGCGACGAAGCGGTCGCCTATTTCGATACCGAAGCCCGGTTGGCGCCCGGCGACATGACCGCCTGGATCTCCTTCGGCTGGCGAGGCTGTGCGGAAATCCGGGCGGACCGCTGGGAACGCGCCGAGGAGGCCTACGACAACGCGCTGAAGCTGACTCCCGACAACGCCGCGCCGAACATCGGCAAGGCGATCGTCTGCCGCCATCTTGGACGTCACGACGAAGCGCGGAAATACATTGCTCTCGCCCGCAAGTTCGAGCCGGAAACGCCTGTGGCGATATGGGAGCTGCGGTACGGCCGCTCCCATGCCGGAAGCTCGTCACTGGGTGTTTTCCTCGACCATCTGCGCGCGCTCTGGGCCGATAGCGAAGCCAGTCGCGCTGGATGACAGGCGTTCACCGTCTGGTGGTCAAGTTTCGCCGGGAGGACGGTAGCTCCTGCACCGCCCCCTGTAGCTAAACCGTCGAGGCGACGCATCCGCCGGCGGGAATGTTAGCGCAAACCTCAGGCCAAAGGGCCGCAAAGCACCGCCGGCTTGACCGCGGGCCGGGCGCAACTTGCCGGAGAATCCTCGCCGCCCCGGCTTCGGTCGGGTCATAGTGCGGCGGCGCGACGTGGCCGGGCGCCGACCGGGGAGGCTCGAATGGCCTGGGAAATGAGCGGCAGGTGGGATCGCCGCTTCTGGCCACTGGCCGAGGCGTTCCGGGACAATTTCGACCAGGGCCTGGAGCTGGGCGCGTCGCTGGCGGTGACCTGGCGCGGGCGGACGGTCGTCGACGTCTGGGGCGGCTGGGCGGATGTCGAGCGCAGCCGGTCCTGGCGCAAGGACACCATCGTGCAGGTGTTCTCCACCACCAAGATCATGATCGCGACCGCCGTGCTCACCCTGGTCGATCGCGGCAGGATCGATCTGGACGCGCCCGTCGCCTGCT
>JBKJII010000320.1:0-18876 GCA_046598505.1 Caulobacter sp.
GAGAGGGAGACGCCGTTGCTGGCCGGCGGACAACAACGATCAGCCGTTCTTCCCTCTCCGACCCGGCGCTGCCGGGCCACCTCTCCCTCCGGGAGAGGACGGGTTCAGGGAAGGGCCCGCTTCACCGCCGCCGCGAACACCGCGCCGGCTTCCGGCGCGTGCTCGAGAAACAGGTCAGGCTCGATGGCCTCCAGCTCCATCACCCGCAGCGTGCCGTCCGGATGGCGGATCAGGTCGACGCGGCAGTAGGTCAGCCGGCCGGGCGAGGCGGCGAGCACGGCCTGGGCCACACCCAGCGCGCCCGGCGGCGGGGCAATCGGGCCGATGGTCGAGCCGAACTGTGGCTGGACGCGAAAATCGCCGGCCCTGGCCACCTTGCCGACGGCATGGCTGAAGGCGCCGTCGAAATACAGCAGCGAGATCTCGCCCTCGCCGGACACCGACGGCAGGAAGGGCTGGATCATCGCCGCGCCGCTCGGGCCGCCGACCAGGGCCTGACCGGCCTCCAGTTTCACCGTTTCATGTGAACCACCGGAGACCTGCGGTTTCACAACCAGGGTGTCGGCGCCGAGGTCGGCGCGGGCCCGCGCGACGACCGTGTCATCGGCGTGGTCCGCGAACACAGTCGGCACCACCGGCACGCCGGCGGCCTCAAGGTCGGCGAGATAGGTTTTGGTCGTGTTCCAGCGCAGCACGGCGGGGGCGTTGATCGCCTTCACGCCGCGGGCCTCCAGCGAATCCAGCATGGCCAGCCAGTCGGCGGCGTCCTGGTGATAGCCCCAGGCGAGCAAGGGCAGCACGGCGTCCGCCTCCGCCTGTGCTGCTTTCGGCCATTCCATGGAGATCACGTCCAGTCCCGCGCCCGACAGGGCGGCGGTCAGCCGATCGAAGGCGGGACCCCAGATGCGGACATAGGGGTTGTGGGCGGCAGGCGTGAGAAGGGCGATGCGGGCCATGATTCCGGCCTACTTGAGGCGAGGCCGGGCGACAAGGCTGCGTTGCCCCGCCGGCCCCGGTCCTGTAACCAGCGCGGACCCTTCAGCCGCGCCAGAACCTTGCCATGCCTGACCTTTACGACGTCGCCGCGATCGGCAACGCCATCGTCGACGTGATCGCCCCCTGCGACGACGCCTTTCTGACAGCGCAGGGCCTGATCAAGAACAGCATGCAGCTGATCGACGAGGACCAGGCCGAGGAACTCTACGGCCACATGGCGCCCGGTCTCGAAACCTCCGGCGGGTCGGCCGGCAACACCGTGGCCGGCGTCTGCAGCCTCGGCGGCAAGGCGGCCTTTCTCGGCAAGGTGGCCGACGACCAGCTGGGCAAGGTCTATGAGCACGACATGCACGCCATCGGCGTCGCCTTCGACAGCCGTCCGCTGGTCGGCGGGGCGGCGACGGCGCGCAGCCTGATCAACGTCACGCCGGAAGGGCACCGCACCATGTGCACCTTCCTGGGCGCTTCCACCGAGCTGGCGCCTGATGATGTCGACCCGGCCTTGATCGAGGCGGCGAAGATCATCTTCCTCGAAGGCTACCTGTTCGACCCGCCCGAGGCCCGCCGCGCCTTCGCCAAGGCCGCCGGCCTGTCGCGCGCTGCGGGGCGCCTGATGGCCATCACCCTGTCGGACGCCTTCGTGGTCGAGCGCCACCGCGACGTGCTGCTGGGCTTCATCAAGACCGAGTGCGACATCGTGCTGGCCAACGAGGCCGAGGTGAAGGCGATGTTCCAGACCGATGACTTTGACGCCGCCGCCGCGAAGCTGGGGACCATGACGAAGATCTGTGCGATCACCCGGGGCGAGGCCGGTTCGCTGGTGCTCGCGGGCGGGGCGCCGCACATCATTCCGGCCTGCCCGGTGGAAAAAGTCGTGGACACGACCGGCGCCGGCGACCAATACGCGGCGGGGTTTTTGCTGGGCGTGGCCCGGGGACGGTCGATGGACGTCTGCGGCAGGCTGGGCTCCCTGGCCGCGGCCGAGGTGATTGGTCACTACGGCCCAAGACCCCAGGTCTCGCTCGAGGCCCTGGCGAAGGCGGAAGGACTGTTCTGATGGCCCGCACGGCCGAAGTGGTTCGCGAGACGAAGGAGACGCAGATCCGCGTCTGGATCGATCTCGACGGGACGGGGGAGGCCAGCGTCTCCACCGGCATCGGTTTCTTTGACCACATGCTCGACAGCTTCGCCCGCCACGGCGGCTTCGACCTGAAGGTCGAGACCAGGGGCGACCTGCACATCGACATGCACCACACCGTCGAGGACACCGGCATCGTCATCGGCGAGGCGGTCAAGCAGGCGCTCGACGGTTACAAGGGCATCCGCCGCTTCGGCTCGGCCTATATCCCCATGGACGAGACCCTGACGCGGTGCGTCCTGGACCTTTCCAACCGCGCCTATCTGATCTGGAAGGTGGCCTTCAAGACGCCGCTGGTCGGGACCATGGACACCGAGCTGTTCAAGGAATTCCACCACGCCTTCGCCATGAACTGCGGCGCCTGCGTGCATCTGGAAACCCTCTACGGCGACAACAGCCACCATATCGCCGAGAGCGGCTTCAAGGCCCTCGCCCGCGCGCTGCGGGCGGCCGTGGAACTGGACCCCAAGACCCACGGGCGTGCACCGTCCACCAAGGGCTCGCTCTAGGAAATCCTCCATGCAGAGCGTCGCCCTGATCGACTACGGGTCGGGCAACCTTCGCTCGGCTGAAAAGGCGCTCCGCCGCGCGGCGGAGACGCACGCCCTGGCCGTGGATATCGTCGTCACCGCCGATCCGGAGGTCGTCGCGAAGGCTTCGCGCATCGTGCTGCCCGGCGTCGGCGCCTTCGCGGCCTGCATGGGGGCCTTGTCCGCACGAGATGGCCTGATCGCGGCCATGACCGAGGCGGTGATCGATCGCGGCGCTCCGTTCCTCGGCATCTGCGTCGGGATGCAACTGTTGGCCGACCGGGGGCTGGAGTTCGGCGAGACGAAGGGGCTGGGCTGGATCGCCGGCGACGTCGCCCGGCTGGCGCCCGACGATCCGTCCGCCAAGATCCCGCACATGGGCTGGAACACGCTTGAAGCGGTCGCTGACACACCCCTGATGCAAGGGCTCGGCAAGGGCGCGGAGATGTATTTCACCCACAGCTTCGCCTTTGCGCCGGCTGATCCGTCACAGGTGATCGCCAGTGTCGACCACGGTGGACGCTTCGCCGCCGCCGTGGCGCGGAACAACATCATGGGCGTGCAGTTTCACCCCGAGAAATCCCAGTCCCAGGGCCTGAGGCTGCTGGCGAACTTTCTGGAGACGCCCGCGTGATCCTCTATCCGGCTATCGATCTGAAGGACGGGCGCTGCGTGCGCCTGCTGCACGGCGACCTGAACAAGGAGACCGTGTTCAACAATTCGCCCGCCGACCAGGCCGCGCTGTTCCAGAAACAGGGTTTTTCCTGGCTGCATGTCGTCGACCTGAACGGCGCCGTCGAAGGCCGGCCGGTCAACGCGGCGGCCGTCGCCGGCATCCTCGACGCCGTGTCGATCCCGGTTCAGCTGGGCGGCGGCGTACGCACCATGGAATCCATCGAGACCTGGATCGAGGCCGGCGTCAGCCGCGTGATCCTGGGCACCGTCGCGGTCAAGGATCCGGCGCTGGTCAAGGCAGCCGCCCTGGCCTGGCCGGAACAGATTGCGGTGGCCATCGACGCCCGTGACGGCAAGGTCGCCGTCGAGGGCTGGGTCGGCGGCTCGGACCTGGGCGTGATCGAACTGGCCAGGCGCTTCGAGGACGCGGGCGTCGCCGCCCTGATCGTCACCGACATCGGCCGCGACGGGGCGATGACCGGCGTGAACATCGACCAGGTGGGCGAGGTTGCCGATGCCGTGGCCATCCCGGTGATCGCCTCGGGCGGCATCGCCTCGGTGCGCGACATTGAACTGCTCAAGGCCCGCAAGGGCGTCGCCATCGCCGGCGCGGTGCTCGGCCGGTCGCTCTACGAGGGCGCGGTCGATCCGCAAGCGGCCCTGAAGATCGCCGGCTGATGCTCAAGGTTCGCGTCATTCCCTGTCTCGACGTCAAGGACGGCCGTGTGGTGAAAGGCGTGAACTTCGTCGCCCTGCGCGACGCCGGCGATCCGGTCGAACAGGCGGCGGCCTATGATGCGGCCGGGGCGGACGAACTGATGTTTCTTGATATCACCGCCAGTCACGAGGGCCGGGGCGCGATCCTCGACGTCATCGCCCGCACCGCCGACGTCTGTTTCATGCCGGTCTCGGTTGGCGGCGGGGTGCGCACGGTGGAGGACGCCCGGCGTCTGCTGCGTGCCGGGGCAGACAAGGTCTCGATCAACACCGCCGCCGTCGAGGACCCCGACCTCGTGGCCCGCATGGCCGACGCCTTCGGCTCACAGTGCGTGGTCGTGGCGGTCGACGCCAAGGCGCGCGGGGCCGGCGGCTGGAACATCTTCACCTATGGCGGACGTAACGACACAGGCATCGACGCCGTCGCCTACGCCGCCCGGGCGGTGGAGAGGGGCGCGGGCGAAATCCTGCTGACCTCGATGGACCGCGACGGGGCCAAGACCGGCTATGACCTGCCGATGCTGCGGGCGATCACCGGTGCGGTCAGCGTTCCGGTCATCGCCAGCGGCGGCGCGGGCAATGCCCAGCATCTGGTGGACGCGGTCAAGCTGGGCGGAGCAGATGCGGTGCTCGCCGCCTCCATCTTCCACTTCGGCGAGGTGTCCATTCCGGAAGCCAAGCGGGCCATGGCCGCCGCCGGAATCCCGATGCGCGGCCTGTCGGAGATCGCAGCATGAGCCGTCTGTCCGACGTCATCGCCCGGCTTGAAGCCGTGATCGCCTCCCGCAAGGGCGGCGACCCGTCCACCAGCTGGACCGCGAAACTGCTGGCGGACCCGGTTCTGGCCGGCAAGAAGCTGATCGAAGAGGCCGGCGAAGCGGTCGAAGCGGCGCAGTCCGGCGACAGGGACCACCTGGCGGCGGAAGCGGCTGACGTATTGTACCACCTGCTGGCGCTGCTGGCGGCGACCGATACGACGACGGACGCTGTCGCCGAAAAGCTGGAAGCCCGCGAAGGGACGTCCGGCATCGCCGAGAAGGCTTCTCGAAAGACCGGTGACAGGTAATCCAGTCCCAAGGGACAGGAATACCTGTCCCCGAGACTACGCGATCAGCCCCAGCCGCTCGGCGTCGGCCGTGGCCGACAGATCCAGCGCCGCGAACATTTCAGCACGGTTGGGGCCGAGTTTCGGCGGATAGTAAGCTCTCTTCAGCGCCCTGGGGCTGACCCAGGTGGTCAGAACCCGCGACAGGGTCGCCGGCCGTTTCAGCCAGGCGGTCGACGGCTCGAGCATATGGAAGCCGCGCATGAAGGCGCGCAAAAGGGCCGGGTCGGAGCGGATGGCCGGGGCGATGGCGTCCTCGGCGAAGCTCTTCATCAGCCGGGCCTTGAGCCGCGGCCGGTACGCGGGGTCGAGCGTGTTGCGCGCGCGGCGGATCGCCTGCCGGTCGAGATTGCGCATGGCGCGGAAGAAGGGGCGCAGGCCTTCGTCGACCGCTGCCTGATAGGCCAGGGCCCGGGCGGCGGGGTCGGCCGAGGCGGCCAGGGCGTCGGCGATCATGTAGGCCTCGATGGCCGCGAACGAGCATCCCCGGCCGTAGAGCGGATTGGTCCGGGCCAGACCGTCGCCGGCGAAGAACAGGTTCAGCACGATCGGGCTGCCGTTCCGGACCGTCGAGCGCCAGCGGCTCTTCAGGTCGCCCATGCCGAACACCTTGCTGATCGGCTCGGACTTGTCTGCGGCGGTCCAGGGCGCGAGGCCCGGGATCAGGCTGCAGATGCGGTCGAAGATTTCCGGCCGCATCACCGCCAGGCGCAGGGTCTCCTCGATCTCGGGCACCGACAGGGTCACCGAGAAACAGCCGTTGTCGCCCGGAAAGACGCCGTACTTGATGAAGCCCATGTCGCCGGCGCCGGGGGCGGCGCTGCGTTCAGGCGGCTCCTGGCCCGGCAACAGGCGCCAGTGGCGGGTGAAGTAGAGGATGCCGGCGTCCTCACTCTCCTCGTCCCAGGTCCGGCCCAGCTCGGCCAGCCAGTCGAAGCCCTGTGACAGGCGTCCGGCCCCGTCGACGACGATGTCGGCCCACTCCTCGCGCGAACCCTCGGCGTCTTCGAGTCTGACGCCCTCACAGACGAACCGGCCTTCGCCGTCGACCGCGCCCAGCAGGCCGGTGACATTGACGCTGCTGCGGATGACCACGCCTTCGAGCCGCTCGACATAGCGGCGGATGACCAGTTCGAGCGTCGTGCGGCGGCTGGTGATGACGGTCAGGATGTCGTCGCCCGGCTCGGGTCGATAGCGGTCCTTGCTGGCGGCAGGCAGGCCGTCGGCGAATTTCATTTCCTGGCAGCCGGCTTCGCGCAGTTCGTCGAGCAGGGCCGGGTGGTGATCCTGAACCAGGTTGCGCAGGCGGGCGAGGAAGGCGTGACTATGGCGCAGATGACCGACTCCGCGGCGGTTCCATTCGGCAAAGGCCTCGTCGGCGCCGCCGGTCGGCGTCGGCGGGTCCCGCTCGAGCACCTCCACGCGCCGGCCAGGCCCCGCGAGCGCCAGGGCCGAAAACAGGCCGGCCATGCCGGCGCCGATCACGAGAATGCGTTGGTCGTCCATCGTCTCACCTGGCCCCAGGTCGAGCGACTATGGCGTGGACGACGGTCGGGAACCAGTATGACGCGAGGTCAGGACCGCGTTTTTCGCTTCAACGCGACGTAGAGCGCGCCCTCGCCGCCATGTCGGCGATGGGCCTGCGACACCCCCGCAACGATCTCGCGCAGCGGCGCGGCCGACAGCCAGTCGGGCGTGAAACGGCGCAACACGCCATCGCCCTGGGTCCCCTTGCCGGTGATCACCAGCACCTCGCGGCAGCCTTCGTCCCAGACCCGCAGGATATAGTTTTCGAGCGCAGCCCGGGCCCTGTCGTGGGTCATGCCGTGCAGGTCGATGCGGGCTTCAAGCGGCTCATGGCCCCTGACAATGCGCTTGTGGCGGCCCGGCTCGATGGTTTCCGGCGGGCGAACGGGCGCTGCCTTTTTCGCGACGGCCTTTGTCGGCAGGGGAAGATGGGCAGGCGCGGCCTCGACATCGGGCAGCTTCACGGTCGGCGCGACCCGGCCGGGCAAGGGGCGGACGGTGGCCGTCACATGACCCCAGAGATGCGTTTCCTCGGCTTTCAACTTGCGCGCCATGGCTCCTACAAGCCCTCGGCCGCAACGGGGACGAGACGGTACATCTTCAGCGTATGGCGAACCCGGCCCGCTTCCGCGCCGGCGGCGTCACCGCGCCCCATGTAGAGGTCGGCGCGAACCTCGCCCTTGATCGCGCCGCCGGTGTCCAGCGCCACCACGGCGCGACGGTAGACGGGGAAGGCGCCCGTCAGCGCCGGCGCGCTGGCGTCGATCCAGAAGAACTCGCCCATGTCATGACGGCCGACGTCCACGGCGATCGCGCGGCCGGCGGGCAGCGACACGCCGGCCGCGCCGGCCGGGTCGCGGTCGTCATCCTCGACCAGGTTGAAGAAGACATAGCGCGGATTGAGCCGCATCACGGCGTCGGCCTCGCGCCCGCGGTGGCCGGCCAGCCAGTTGCGGATCGCATCGCCGGAGGTGTCGGAATCCTTCAGCAGCCCCTGCTCGCGCATCGGTCGGGCGATCCCCGCGAAAGGGCGGCCGTTGTGAGCGGCGAAGGCCGCGCGCATGCGCCTGCCGTCAGGATAGACCAGGACGCCCGACCCCTGGATCTGCAGGAAAAACAGTTCCTCCGGCCGCATCCAGGCGAGGACCTTGCCCAGCCCTTCGGTCTCGATATCGGCCCGGTCCGGGTAGGCCTGCATCTGGCCGTCCTCCATCCGCCCCACGAGCTTCTGGCCCGGTGTAGCGGAAGGGTCGATGTCCGAGAGGTCGGTGACGATGAGGTCAGAGGGTTTTGCCCTTACCGGAGCAGTAAAGTCGCCACGCTGCCGCTCGCTGGCCTCGTAGACCGGCGCGAAATAGGCCGTGAGCAGACCGCTCTCGCCCAGGGGCTCCGGCCGGAAGCTGGTTTCGAGAAACTGGCGGGCGCCGGCGTCGTCGGTCTTTCCCAGGGCTTTCGCGCGATCGCAGACCTGACGGGCCACAGGATCCCGGGCGACGCGGCAGGTGGCACGCCAGGCCTCCAGCGCAGCGAGGTGATCCTCGCTGTCCCAACCCGGCAGGTTCGCGAAGGCGACTGCTGAGGGCGGCGTAGCAGGCGTGGTTACCGGCGGCGTGACCGGCGGCAGGGACGGGGTGACCAGCGGCCCACTGGTCTTGGGCGTCGCACAGGCTGTCAGGGCCAGCGCCAGCAGGGCGCCGGTGAACCGAAGTCGCATTACGCCTCCGCGGCGTCCACGTGAACGAGCGTCCAGTTGGGGTCGCGGCTGTTAAGATTACGTTCGAATGTCCACAGCTCAGCGGTGCGTCGGTCGTCGACGGCCTCGCCCTCCGGTCCTTTGGTCCGCGAGCGGAATTCGGCCAGGAACCGCACGACAGCGCGGGCCACGCCGCCATCGACCTCGATGCTGTCGAGATCAGCGCGCGGCGGCTGCAGGAACTCCACCTTCTCGGTGCGGCCGTCGGCCTCGCGGGTGGCGATGCCGGCCTCGAAGCTCTCCGCCACCTGCGGTGACAGCAGATTCTTCAGCGTCGCATGATCACCGGCCGCGTAGGCGATGACGATCATCTCGTAGGCCTGGCGGGAGCCGGCCAGGAAGCCGGCGACGTCAAATGACGAGTCCCGCGCCCGCACAGCGGCCAGGCCGGACAGATCCGCGCCTTCGACACCCGGCCCTTCCACCGGCGCCGGATCGGCGCCGTCGGCCGCAACCACTGACGCCGGCAGGTCTTCCGGCTGGCGGCCGATGCGACGGCCGAGCACCGCGTAGAGCTGGTACAGCACCACGGCGGCAAAGAAGGCGAAGATGGCGAGTTCGAGAAATCTCACTGGGGACCCGGCGGAGCTGACATCATGACAGGGCAATATAGGCGACGCTGACGCCGGCGTAAGGGGCTCGGCGTTGCACGGACTGGGGCTGCGTGATAGCAGCGCGCCTTCATCATGTCCCGCCCGCAGACGCCGGGCGCCCGTCCGATTGACGTCCAGGAACACGATCTCCTCATGAGCGACACGTTCACCACCCCGCCCGCCGGCGCCGGCGACGACATTTCCCAGCCCGGTTTCCGCATCCTGGCCCAGTTCACGCGCGACCTGTCGTTCGAGAACCCGCTCGCGCCGGAATCGCTCCGCGCTGATGGCCAGGGTCTGCAGCCGCAGATCGACATCGGCGTGGAAATGAACGCCCGCGGTCGTCCCGACGGCCTGTTCGAGGTGGATCTGAAGCTGTCGGCTCGCGCCATGCGCGGCGAGAACGTCGCCTTCCACGTCGAGCTGCTCTACGGCGGCCTGTTCCAGATCACCGGCGTGCCGGATACCGAACTGGAAGCGGTGCTGATGATCGAGTGCCCGCGCTACCTGTTCCCGTTCGCGCGCCGCCTGATCTCGGACGTTACAGCCGAGGGCGGCTTCCCGCCGTTCCAGCTGGACCCGATCGACTTCGCCGGCGTCTACGCCGCGCGCAAGGCCAGTGGCGACAACAGCGGCTTCGTCGGCAACGCCTGACGGCGATGGTCGGTCAGAAGCCGACCTTCAACCAGACGGCCTTGTCCTTCAGGGTCCCGCGCACGAAGGCTTCGTGCGCGGCCCTTTCGGCTTCCGTCGACCGCAGCGCCAAGGGTCTCAACCGCGCGCCATAGGCCACCGCGATCAGCGACGGCCCGACATTGTTGACCACCGGCGCGGCCATCAGGTCGAGGCCACGCTCCTTGCCACCCTGCAGCTCGAGATAGACGGCCGCCAACAGTTCGGCGTCAATCAGCGCCCCGTGCTTGTCGCGCGCGGCCAGCGAGATCTTCATCCGCTTACAGAGCGCGTCCAGGGAGTTGTACATCCCCGGAAACTTCTTCTTGGCCAGGGCCAGGGTGTCGATCCACTGGTCGTCCGGCGTGGGCGCGAGGCCGCAGCGGTTCAGCTCGGCATTGACGAAGCCGCGGTCGAACGGCGCATTGTGGGCCACGATCGGGTCGTCGCCGACGAATTCCAGGAACCGCTCGACGATCTCCGGAAAGCGCGGCTTGCCGTGCAGCGAGGCCAGGCTGATGCCGTGCACGCGCTCGGCGTCCGGGTCGATCTCGCGGTCGGGATGGACGTATTCGTGGAACGCCTTGCCGGTCGGCATGTAGTCGACGACCTCGACACAGGCGATTTCGATCAGCCGGTGGCCGGTCCTCGGGTCGAGCCCGGTCGTCTCCGTATCCAGAACAATATGCCGCGCCATGGCCTCTTCATTGACCCCGTTCGGGAAGCGCGTCCAGCGGTCCGGCGCGCAACCGCGTCAACACAGCGCGGACCTGGGCCCGGGCGCTGTCGAGGCCGGCGCCGGTGTCGATGACGAAGTGGGCGCGGACGCGTTTTTCAGCGTCGGCCATCTGGCGGGCGAGGATCGCGTCCAGCTTGGCTTCGTCCATGCCGGGCCGGGCCATGACCCGTTGACGCTGCAGATCAGCGGGAGCGGAGACCACGACCACCGCGTCCATGCGCTTTTCGCCACCGGTTTCGAACAGCAGCGGAATGTCGAGGATGACGATGTCTGCCTTGTCGGCCACGGCCTTCTGGAAGAAGCCCACCCGGCTTTCACCGACCAGAGGGTGGACGATGGCCTCCAGCCGTTTCAGCGCGTCCGGCTTGCCGACGACGTGCTGGCTGAGCAGGGCGCGGTCCACCGCCCCGTCGACCACCACGCCCGGAAACGCCGCTTCCAGCGGTTCGACGGCCGCGCCGCCCTTGGCGTAGAGGGCGTGAACCTCGGCGTCGGCGTCGTAGACCGGCACGCCCTCGGCCGCGAACATCGCTGCGGTAGTCGACTTGCCCATGCCGATGGAGCCGGTCAGGCCGACGGTGATCATGCGGTTTCTCCCACGGCCTTGAGCGCCAGGGCCCTGACGTCCACGTCGGCGGGCGGGGCCTGACCGAAGAAGGCCTCGAAGCTGGGCGCCGCCTGCCGGATCAGCATTTCCAGCCCATCGACTGTGCGCAGGCCACGCGCGGCGGCCCGTTGCAGGAATTCGGTGCGCAGCGGCTTGTAGACCATGTCGAGCACAACGGCGGACGCCGGCGCCTTGTCCAGGTCGACATGCGGGCCGAGGCCCCCGCCCAGGCCGAGGGAGGTCGCGTTGATGATCACGTTGGCGTCGGCCAGCGCGTCGTCGCCGGTTGCGACCTGGGCGGCGCCGCCGATATCCCGGGCCAGAGCCGCCGCGCGGTCCGCGGTTCGATTGAGAATCCTCACGTGCGGCGCCCCGGCCAGCGACAAGGCGGCGGCGGCCCCGCGCGCCGCGCCCCCGGCGCCGAGCAGCACGGCCGGTCCTGCCGTCACATCCAGACCCGGCGCCCGGATGGCGAGCGCGGCCAGCATCCCCAGCCCATCGGTATTGTCGGCGTGAATCGAGCCGTCCTCCCGGAACAGAAGCAGATTAGCCGCGCCGGCCAGCCGGGCCCGATCGCTCGCCGTGTCGGCGACAGCGAGCGCCTCTTCCTTGAACGGGATAGTGACGTTGACGCCGCGAATGACCCCGCCCCGCAGGCCGTTGACGAGCGCTGCGAAACCCGCGGCGGTCGGGGCCAGCGGCGCATAGACGGCGTTGAGCCCGGCCGCCTCGATCCAAGCATTGTGCAGCACCGGGCTGAGGGAATGGGTGACAGGCCTGCCGATGATACCGGCGACCATCGCCGCGCCCGTAATCCGGCTCATAACGCGAGCGCTCCATGGCGGCGCAGCAAGTCAAGCAGACCCATCAACGGAAGGCCCAGGATGGTGAAGTAGTCGCCGTCGATGCGCGAGAACAGCTGCACGCCGTCGTCCTCCAGCCGGTAACAGCCGACCGAGCCCAGCAGTCCCTCCCCGCCCCGGGCGAGGAAATCGTCGAGGAAGGCATCGGTGAAGGGCCGCATGGTCAGGCGGGCGGCCGGGACCTCGCGCCAGATGACCTCGCCGTCGCGGGCCACGACCACCGCCGAGTGCAGTTTGTGGGTCTTGCCGCGCAGATGTTGCAGGCGCTCGCGAGCCTCGGCGAGGCTCTCGGCCTTGTCGAACAGTTGGCCGTCGAGATCGAGCGTCTGGTCGGCGCCGATCACCAGTGCGCCGGGGTGCTTGCGCGAGACGCGCACGGCTTTCAGCTCGGCGAGCGCGTCGGCGACCGCGCGCGGGCCGCTGCCCTGGGCCAGCAGGCCGGCCTTCATGGCCGCTTCGTCGACGCCCGCCACGACGACCTCAAACGTCACCCCGGCGCCGGCCAGCACCGAGGCCCGGGCCTTGCTGCCCGAAGCGAGAATGATCCGTGTCATCCGAGCACCTCGACCTGGCCGCGGCCGCCCGACAGCAGATTGATGATCGCGGCAGCCGTTTCCTCGACCGAGCGGCGGGTCACGTCGATCACCGGCCAGCCCATCCGCTCAAACAGGCGGCGGGCGGCAATGATTTCCTCGCGGACAGCATCCTGGTCGACATAGGTGCTCTCGCGCTGTTCATGCAGCGACAGCAGGCGGTTGCGGCGGATCTGGATCAGCCGGTCCGGCGAGGCGATCAACCCGACGACCAGCGTGTTCTTCAGCGCCAGCAGCGCGGGCGGCAACGGCGCGCCCGGCACCAGCGGGTGGTTGGCCGCCCGTACGCCGCGATGGGCCAGGTAGATGCAGGTCGGGGTCTTTGACGTCCGCGACACGCCCACGAGCACCACGTCGGCCTGTTCGAGGTCCTGTCCGCCCTGGCCGTCGTCGTGGCCCATGGCGTAGTTCAGCGCCTCCATCCGGTTGAAATAGTCGGTGTCGAGGGCGTGCTGGGCCCCCACCCGACTGGAAATCGGCGCACCGAGGTACCGCGACATCGCCGCAACCACGGGATCCAGTGCGGCGATACAGGGGATTTCGTGCCTCCGGCAGCCTTCCTCCAGCGCCGACCGCAAAGCCGGGTCGATGATCGTGTGCATGACGACGCCCGGCGAGCCTGCAATTTCTTCAAGCGCCCGCTCCAGCTGGCGGGGCGAACGGACCAGGGCATAGATATGTTCGATCGGCAGGATGTCGGTGAAACGGGCGCAGACGGCGCGGGCCATGGCGTTCAGCGTCTCGCCCGTCGAGTCGGACACGAGATGAATGTGAAAATAGGTCGCCAGGCGGGTGGTCGCGGTCATCGCTTCCTCCATAGGGCGCCGCGGGCCCGAGGACCAAGCCTGTGGATGGGGCGTTAACGAAGCGTTAACCCCGATGGGCGCCGTTTGGCGGTTCATACAGCGGGGCCCGCGGCGGTATGTCTGCCCTGGGCGCCAAGGGGACGACGCCTGGCGATTGCGGCATGACTATCCCCAACTTCATCGCTTCCCCGCCAGACGACGGTCCAGGGCATCCCCAGCCTTGGACGGTTTCGCTCAACGGGCGGGTTTTCCCCATCGGCGGGCCTTAACCTTTCGTTAAGGAATTCCGGCGGCTAACTTCGTTGTCCCCAGGATTCACAGCAGGCCTTCCGACATGGGGACGGGCATGGCATGACCCGGCCATACGGTCTGTATCACCTCTGCCGGACCGGCTTCATCCCCGCGGCGCCCCGGCCCTACTGCCCCTACTCCAACCTTTTTAATCTTCTATTAGGGAATGAAGACGGGGGGTGGACTTGCCTCCAGCCACTCTGGGCCTATCAAGACCGCAATGACCCAATCTTCGATCCCAAGCCTGCTCCGTGTTCTCGATGGCGAGACACTGGAGCGTCCACCCGTCTGGTTTATGCGCCAGGCGGGCCGGTATCTTCCCGAGTATCGCGCGCTGCGGGCGACCACGCCTGACTTCATCAGCTTCTGTCTGAATCCTGAGAAGGCTGCCGAGGCGACCCTGCAGCCGATGCGCCGGTTCCCGTTCGACGCGGCCATCGTGTTTGCCGACATCCTGCTGCTGCCACAGGCGCTGGGCCAGGAGGTCTGGTTTGAAGCCGGCGAGGGACCAAAGCTCGGCGCCCTGCCGGACCTCGACAGGATGGCGGGCGAAATTGAAGCCTCGACTTTCAAGTTGTTGCCCGTCGGCGAGACCCTGACCCGGGTGCGTGGCCTGCTGGAGCCGGAGCGCGCACTGATCGGCTTTGCAGGCGCGCCATGGACGGTCGCCACCTACATGATCGAAGGCGGGTCCTCCGACCGCAGCAAGGCCCGCACCTTCGCCTACGAACGCCCGGCGGAGATGGACCGGCTGCTCGACATCATCGTTCAGTCGACCGTCCGCTATCTGGCCATGCAGGTCGACGCCGGCGCCCAGGTGCTGAAACTGTTCGAGAGCTGGGCCGAAGGTCTTCCGGAAGACCTGTTCGAGCGCCTGGTCTGCAAGCCGCACCGGGCGATCCTCGACGGCCTGGCAGGGCTGGACGTGGTGGCGCCGGTGATCGGCTTCCCACGTGGCGCGGGCAGCCTGGCGCAACACTATGCCGACACCGTCGGCGTGGACGCGGTTGCACTCGACACGGCTGCCTCGGCTGGACTGGGCAAGAGCATCCAGGAACGTTGCGCCATCCAGGGCGCCCTTGATCCGCTGCTTCTGCGGGCCGGCGGCGCTGCACTCGACCGTCGCGTGGATGAGTTGCTCGAACAATGGAGCGACGGGCCGTACATCTTCAATCTCGGCCACGGCATAATCCTCGATACCCCGATCCCACATGTGGAACGGGTTCTGAAACGGATCACCGAGGGATGAGCCGCAAAATCGCCGTCGTCCTGTTCAATCTCGGCGGACCCGACGGACCGGACGCTGTGCGGCCGTTCCTGTTCAACCTGTTCAATGATCCGGCGATCATCAGCCTGCCGGGCATCCTGCGTACGCCGCTGGCAGCCCTGATCTCCAGCCGGCGTGAAGAGTCGGCCAAGGCCAACTACGCGATCATGGGCGGGGGATCGCCGCTGCTGCCGGAGACGCGCAAACAGGCCGAGGCGCTGGAAGCGGTGCTGGTCGCCAGATCGCCGGGTGACCAGATCCGCTGTTTTATCGCCATGCGCTACTGGAAGCCGCTGACAGATCAGACGGCCCTCGACGTCGCCGCCTGGGCGCCCGACGAGATTGTCCTGCTGCCGCTCTACCCGCAATTTTCGACAACCACGACCGGGTCGTCTGCCCAGGCCTGGGCCAGGGCCTACAAGGGACCGGGGAAGGTCCGCACGGTCTGCTGCTACCCGACGCTCGACGGACTGGTTGAAACGCATGCGCGGCTGATCGCCGAAACCTGGGCCGCAGCCGGCCACCCGGGGCCGGTGCGCCTGCTGTTCTCCGCCCACGGCCTGCCCGAGAAGGTCGTCAAGGGCGGGGATCCCTATCAGGCGCAGATCGAGGCGACCTGCGCTGCCGTGGCCGGGAAACTCGGATCCGGCTGGGACTGGAAGGTCTGTTACCAGAGCCGGGTCGGGCCGATGAAGTGGATCGGCCCGTCGACTGACGATGAAATCCGCGCCGCAAGCGCCGAGGGCCTGGCCCTGGTCGTGACGCCGATCGCCTTTGTCTCCGAGCATGTCGAGACGCTCGTCGAGCTGGACCATGAGTATGGCGAGATGGCCCGCCAGGCCGGTTGCCCGGCCTATGTCCGGGTTCCGGCGCTGGGCGTTGAGGCCGGCTTCATCGATAGCCTGGCCGACATGGTCCAGCAGTCGCTGGATCATACCGGCATCGCGCCGGCCGGGGGCTACGCCTGTGCCGGATGGTCCAAATGTCCCAGACTGGAAGGAGCCGCCGCATGACCGACTGGCTGATCGCCCATTTCAACCTGATCCGGGGTCTGCACATCCTCAGCGTGATCGCCTGGATGGCAGGCATGATGTATCTGCCGCGGCTCTATGTTTACCACAGCAGGGCGACGCCCGGCTCGGAGCTGGACGAGACTTTCAAGGTCATGGAGCTGAAGCTGCTCCGGATCATCATCAACCCGGCG
Organism: Caulobacter sp.; assembly: GCA_046598505.1. Classification (GTDB taxonomy): domain Bacteria; phylum Pseudomonadota; class Alphaproteobacteria; order Caulobacterales; family Caulobacteraceae; genus Caulobacter. The sequence goes on from JBKJII010000320.1 coordinate 16,077, forward strand.
ATGATCCTGACCGTGACATTCGGTCTGCTCCTGATCATGGCGGACGGCCGGATCCGCGGTTGGGACTTCCTGACCACCCCCTGGATGCTGACCAAGCTGGCCGGCATCCTGTTCCTCGTCAGCTGGCACGGTTTCCTGGCCGGCGCGCGCCGGAAGTTCGCCAGCAACAGCAACACGCGGCCGGAAAAGTTCTGGCGCATGACCAACGAACTGCCTTTCCTGGCGGCTGCGGTAATCGTGCTGTCGGTGACGACCAAGTTCCTCGACCACTAGCAATCCTTGACCCGGCGCGGGCGGTGTGGTTCTCCTCGCCCCAGACGTCGGGCGTTGAACCCGGCGTTCCCGCCTCTTCGCCGGACCCGCGCCCGATACACGGAGCGCCCATGGGACGGCCCCCCAGAATGACCACCCCGCGCCTCCACAGGCGCAAACCATCGCCGCTCAGGGCCCAGCCGGGCCCGAACGGATCAAGTTTCGAAAGACGGACCACCGTGTCCGCACGCCCAGAGTCTATCCATGTCTGAAGACACCCACGAATCCCACGAACCCGAAGTCGACACGACCGTCGAGGTCGCGACCGCCGCGGAAGTCGCCGAAGCGGCGGCGGAAGCCGCCGAAGCCGCCGAGAATGACGGCTCTGAAATCGCCGCCGTCGTCGCCGGGCTCGGCCTGACGCGCATGTCCCTGCAGGAGCTGAAGGAGAAGTCCCCGGCCGACCTGCTGGCGCTGGCCGAAAAGCTCGAGGTCGAGAACGCCAACTCCATGCGCAAGCAGGACATGATGTTCGCGATCCTCAAGACCGTCGCCGAGGAAGGCGTCGAAATCTCGGGATCGGGCACCATGGAAGTGCTGCCTGACGGTTTCGGCTTCCTGCGCAGTCCGGAAGCCAACTATCTGCCCGGCCCCGACGATATCTATGTCAGCCCGTCGCAGATCCGGAAGTTCGGCATCCGCACCGGCGACAGCGTTGTCGGCGCCATCCGCGCGCCGCGTGAAGGCGAACGCTACTTCGCGCTGACCACCGTTGATCAGATCAACTTCGAGGCCCCCGAGAACGTCCGCCACAAGGTCCATTTCGACAACCTGACGCCGCTCTATCCCGAGCAGCGGCTGACCATGGAAATCGAGGACCCGACGCTGAAGGATCGCTCCGGCCGGATCATCGACATCGTCGCCCCGCTCGGCAAAGGCCAGCGCTGCCTGATCGTCGCCCCACCGCGGGTCGGCAAGACGGTGATGCTGCAGAACATCGCCAAGTCGATCGCCGCCAACCATCCCGAGTGTTACCTGATCGTGCTGCTCATCGACGGGCGGCCCGAGGAAGTCACGGACATGCAGCGCACGGTGAAGGGCGAGGTCATCTCCTCGACCTTCGACGAGCCCGCGACCCGCCACGTGGCCGTGGCTGAAATGGTCATCGAAAAGGCCAAGCGCCTGGTCGAGCACAAGCGCGACGTGATCATCCTGCTGGACTCGGTCACCCGTCTGGGCCGCGCCTACAACACCGTTGTGCCGTCGAGCGGCAAGGTGCTGACCGGCGGTGTCGACGCCAACGCCTTGCAACGCCCCAAGCGCTTCTTCGGCGCCGCGCGGAACGTTGAGGAGGGCGGCTCGCTGACCATTATCGCCACCGCCCTGATCGACACCGGTTCGCGGATGGACGAAGTCATCTTCGAAGAGTTCAAGGGCACCGGTAACTCGGAAATCATTCTCGACCGCAAGGTTGCCGACAAGCGCATCTTCCCTGCCATCGACATCATCAAGTCCGGCACGCGGAAGGAAGAGCTCATCACCCCGAAGGACCAGCTGCAGAAGACCTATGTCCTGCGCCGGATCCTCAACCCGATGGGCGCCCAGGACGCGATCGAGTTCCTGATGGACAAGCTGCGCCAGTCGAAGAACAACGGCGACTTCTTCCAGTCCATGAACACCTGACGACGGCTTCGCCGAGGCCCTTCCCTCGCGTGGGGGAAGGGGCGTAGCGTCCCGGCCGACAGATCGGGAGACGTCTGATGATCAAGGTTTATTACGCGCCGTTCGCGCGCTCGCTGCGCATCCTCTGGACGCTGGAAGAACTCAACGCGCCCTATGAGCCGGTGCGGGTGCAGTTCCCGCCGCGCCTGGCGCAGCCGGACTACCTTCAGGTCAATCCGCTGGGTCATGTGCCGACCCTGATCGACGGCGACACAAAGCTGTTCGAGTCCGTCGGCGCCTGCCAATATGTCAACGAAATCAACGGTGGGGATCTGGAAATCCTCGCCGGACAGCTGGGCCGGGCCGACTATCTGCAATGGCTCTGGTACGGCGAAGCGACTGTGATGCCGCCGCTGGGCGCCATGGTCCGCAACAGTTTCGGTCCGGAAGAAACCCGCAACGTCACGGCCCTGGCCGAGTCGAAGGCCAGTTTCTTCGAGCGCCTCGCGCTCATTGAGCAACGGCTGGAGGGGCGGCTCTACCTGGCCGGAGACCGGTTCACGCTGGCCGATGTCTCGGTGGCCTATGCCCTGAACCTTGGCGGCATGCTGCGCGTCTCCGCCGAATACCCGCCTCACGTTTCGGCCTATTTCGAGCGGATGAAGGCCCGGCCGGCGTTCCAGGCGGCGGCGGCGCAGGTTTAGGGCAGCAGCAGCGTCGAACCGGTCGTCTCGCGGCCTTCCAGGGCCTCGTGCGCCTGGCGCGCGTGGCTGAGCGGAAAGGTCTGGCCGATACCGATCTTCACCGCGCCGGAGCCGATCACCTCGAACAGGGCGCTGGCGCTCTCGTCCAACTCCTCGGTGGTGATGACATAGTCGAACAGGGT
>JBKJII010000337.1:0-1391 GCA_046598505.1 Caulobacter sp.
GTGCCGACGAACAGCACGCGACCGCCGGCACCAAGCGTCAGGCCTCGGACCCGGTGGCGACGGCCGCCAAGCGCTGCGCCCAGTATTACGTCAACCACCGCTGGCTCGGTGGCACCCTGACCAACTGGCGCACCATCTCCGGCTCGATCTCGCGCCTGCGCGAACTGGAAGGCGTGCTCGACGGTAGCGGCGAAGGCCGCACCAAAAAGGAACTGCTGCAGCTGACGCGCGAGCGCGACAAGCTGGAGCTGAGCCTCGGCGGCATCAAGAACATGGGCGGCATTCCCGACATCATGTTTGTGATCGACACCAACAAGGAGGCGATCGCCATCCTTGAGGCCCGCAAGCTGAACATCCCGGTGATCGCGATCCTCGACACCAACTGCGATCCGGACGGCATCACCTATCCGATCCCGGGCAACGATGACGCCGCCCGCGCCATCCTGCTGTACTGCGACCTGATTGCCGACTCCGTGCTCGACGGCATGGCCGCCGGCGTGGTGGCCAGCGGCGTCGATATCGGGGCGTTCGAAGCCCCGGTCGAACCCGCGCTCGCCCGAGAGATGACGCCGGAGCCTGCTCCTGTCGCCGTTGAAGCCCCCGTTGAAGCTCAAGCTGAACCGGAGGCCGTCGCGGCCCCGGAACCGGCTCCGGCCGAAGCCCCCGTGGCGGCTGAAGCGGCTGTTGAAGCTGCTCCGGAAGAACCCGCCGCCAGCTGATCGCCTCCCGCAAGGGATCGTCAGCGTCACACCCCTATTGCAGCCCGGTCGTAAGGCCGGGCCGCACCCCTATAGGTCCCAACTCAGGAGGACATGATATGGCGGACATTACCGCTGCGCTGGTCAAGGACCTGCGCGAGAAGACCGGCGTCGGCATGATGGACTGCAAGCGTGCGCTCGTTGAAAACGACGGCGACATGGACGCGTCCATCGACTGGCTGCGCGCCAAGGGCCTCAGCAAGGCGGCCAAGAAGGCCGACCGCGCCGCGGCCGAAGGCCTGATCGCCATCGCCACCCGCAACGACGGCGCCGGCATGACGGCCTCGGTCATCGAGCTGAACGCCGAGACCGACTTCGTCGCCCGCAACGAGCTGTTCCAGAACGCCGCCCGGGCCACGGCCAGGGCCGGTCTGGACGCTGACGGCGTGGAGGCCATCACGGCCGCCAAAACTGCTGACGGCGAAGTCATCGGCGAGGTGGTCACCCAGCTGATCGCCACCATCGGTGAGAACATGATGGTGCGCCGCTCGGCCCGCTTCGTCGTGGCTGAAGGCGCGATCGGCGCCTACATCCACAACGCGGTCGCGCCGGAGCTCGGCAAGATCGGCGTGCTGGTGGCCATCGAGGGCGCTGGCGAGCAGGCCGCGATCATGGAACTTGGGCGCAAGATCG
>JBKJII010000456.1:0-3872 GCA_046598505.1 Caulobacter sp.
CGCTGGTATCGCGGGGCAGCAGGATGGTGATCGTCGTGCCGCGCCCGGGCGCGGTGTCTATGCCGACATGCCCGCCCGACTGGCGGACGAAGCCGAAGACCTGGCTGAGGCCGAGGCCCGTGCCCTTGCCGACCGGCTTGGTGCTGAAGAAGGGCTCGAACACCCGGGCGCGGATTGCCTCGTCCATACCCTCGCCACTGTCCTGGACGCTGACGGCGCGGTAGTCGCCGGCCCCCAGATCACTGGCCGCAGCGCGCGTTTCGATGCGGGTGGACACCGAGATCATGCCGCCGCCCGGCATGGCGTCCCGCGCGTTGACCAGCAGGTTCATCACGGCCGCATCGAACTGCGCCGGATCGACGCTGACCGCCGCTTCGGCCGCGCCGAGCGAGAGATCGAGCATGAACCGTTCGCCGAGCGCGCCGCGGTAAAGGGGCTCGCTGTCTCGCAACATGGCATCGATGTCCGTCACTTCGGGCCGCAGCGGCTGGCGGCGGGAGAAGGCCAGAAGCTGGCGGGTCAAACGCTCGCCCCGCTGCGCCGCGTCCAGGGCCGCCTTGCCCAGTCGGGCCGTGCGGGCGGTGTCCTCGGGATGCCGCTGGACGATATCCAGGGCGCCGATGATCACCGTGAGCAGGTTGTTGAAATCGTGCGCCACGCCGCCGGTCAGCTGGCCGAGCGCCTCGAGTTTCTGCGACTGGATCAGGGCGGCCTGGGCATGATCGCGCTCGGCGACGGCGGACGTAACCCGCTCTTCAAGCAGTTCGTTGATGTGCTGCAGGTCGGCCTCGACCTGTTTGGCGTCGGTCACGTCGAAGGCGATCCCGCCGAAGCCGGAGAACTCGCCGATCGAACTGATCCGTGGCTGGGAGAAAGATTTCAGCCAGCGCCATTCGCCGTCGGCGCGTCGGTACCGCGCCTCCAGCGTGAACGCCTTCATCGAGCTTTCGCCAGCCACCTGTTCGCGCAGGATCCGTTGCAGGTCGTCGGGATGCAGCCGATCGCGCCAGTCGGCCCCGACCGCGTCTTCGTAGGATCCGCCGATGAAGGCGATGTAGGCGCTGTTGACGAATTCCCGCCCGCCGTCCGGCTTCGAGATCCAGAGCAGGGCCGGGGCGCTGTCGGCGAGATTGCGGAAGCGCGCCTCGCTCTCCTGAAGCCGCTCGGCGGCCCGGTAGCGTTCCGTGACGTCCAGAATGTAGCCGACCAGCCGGCGGGCCTTGCCGGAGTCGCTGCGGTGCACCTGTCCACGGGCGTGCAGCCACCGCTCCTTGCCGTCCTCGCCGCGCGCGCGGTAGTCGACCTGCAGCTGGGGGCCGGCCTTGATCGCTTCGGCAATGGCTCCCTGGAGGCGGTCCAGATCGTCGGGGTGGACGGAGGCCACCAGACTGCCCGCGCCTGGCGGCACAGTCTGTGGCGTCATGCCCAGGTTGAGATAGACGCCCCGCGACCAGTTTGCCTTGCCACTGGCCAGATCCCAGTCCCAAAGGCCAAGGCCGCCGGCCTCCTCGGCGAGGAGCAGCATGGCCTCGGCTTCGTCGCGGGCCGTTGCCTCACGACGCAGGCGCACCAGAGCCGTGCGCAGGCCGCTGGCGACCATCACCGTGACGATGCCGGAAAGCCCGAACAGGGCCAGCGTGCCCTGTTGCGGCAGGTTCTGCGGCGGGTTCCACGGCGAGAAGATACCGATCGCCAGACCCACGGCGAGTGTCATCCATCCCCATCGCTGACCCGCGAACAGGGTGGCGACGATCAAGGCGGGGAAAAAGGTTGAGGACGGGCCGAGGCCAAGCGGAAACCCGATGACCAGCAGGCGCAATCCCAACGCTATGACGAGCGAGGCCGTCGTGACGAGGAGAGCCTGCGGCCAGGGCGGCGGACGGAGCGGAATGGCCTGCCAGAACAGGGGTTCAGCATCGACGTCGGGGAGGCGAAGATCTTTCGCGGGCATACGTCCTCACACGGTCGAGCCGCCCCCGGCGAGCCGCGACATCTTGCCACGATCATGAACGACCTTCACTAGTCGGCGCAACACGGGAGATACCGCGATGCCCGGTCAAACACCGATGGACCAGAGGACCGCTTGATCGGGGATTTGCGCCATACCGCCCGGCAGATTCTCGTCCTGCTTGTCGCCGTAAGCCTGTCGGCCTGCGTGACGGACTATCGCGTCGCGGCCGGCGCCGGCCGAATGGGCGGCGTGGTCGCCGTGGCGCGGGGCCTTTCCAATGAAGCCCTGGCGCGGCTGACCGCTGACATGGATCCGGCGATGCTGGCGCTGGCCCGCCGCCATGATCCGATCCGGGCGCCGGACCCCTGGGGCCGGGTGGTCGGCTGGACCAGCTATGACCTGTCGCGCATCCCGACCCTCGGCAGTCTCGACGTCGGGGCCGGGGACGCAATGCTGATCAATGCGCTGAAGCCGTTCGGCGCGGGCCCGACCCTGCCGGCCAGGCCGTTCGTGCTCAAGGCCTCGATGGACGACCGGGCGCGGGCCGAGGAGTGTCTGACCCAGGCGATCTACTACGAGTCCGCGGTCGAGCCGGTCGAGGGCATGCGGGCGGTGGCCCAGACGGTGCTGAACCGGCTGCGGCATCCGGGCTATCCGAAATCGGTCTGCGGCGTGGTCTACGAAGGCTCGCAGCGCACCACCGGCTGCCAGTTCAGCTTCACCTGCGACGGGTCACTGGCGCGCGTGCCCAATCCGCTGCTGTGGGAGCGCGCCCGCACCGTGGCGCGGGCCGCCCTGAACGGCTACGTCATGACCACCGTCGGCACGGCGACCCACTATCACGCCGACTATGTCGCCCCCTACTGGGCGCCGACCCTCTACAAGATCACCCAGATCGGCCGGCACATCTTCTATCGCTGGACCGGTCCGTCGGGCCTGCCGCGCGCCTTCAGCGGCCACTATGCCGGGGGCGAGGCGAACCTGTCGGCCGAGATCCTGCAGGGCTTCGACGAGCGCACCGAAGGCAGCGCGCTCCTCGGCGAAGCGGTGAGGCCGGGCGAGACGACCAAGACCGTCATCCTGGGAGTTGACGGCGACAGCCGCACCTACACCATTCAGGTTCCGGGCGCCGGCGGGGAGGAACAGGTGCGTGTCGCGGGCGCCCTGCAACCGGCCCGGCGACCGCCCACGGCCCAGGAGATCGCGGACATCAACGCCCGGCTGAAGGCGATGGAAGATCCCGACGCGCCGATAAGCACGGCGCCGACGCCCGTCGCGCCCCCGGCGGCGGACCCGAACGCGGGCGACCTGCCGATCGCGACAAAGCGGGGACAGTAGGCGCGCCCCTTCGCCCGCAAGAGGAGGGGGGCTAGGAAATCCCGAACGCCCTGGCGTAGGCAATCGTCACCGGCGCATCCAGAGCGCCGGGCCTGAGCGCCAGCGCCATGAAGGACGGACCCCTGAAGGGCGCCGTCACGGTCTTCGCTGCCTCCGCTGAATAACCGACGCGTGGGTAGTAGTCCGGGTGACCGAGCACGATGATCGCCTCGATCCCGGCCGCGCGGCAGAGTTCGTGGCCGACCTGCATCAGCATCGTGCCGAGACCGTCGTTCTGGCGGCCGGGGACAACGGACAGGGGTGCGAGCGCGGCGATCCGGGCGCCGGTGTCCGTCGTCAGCGGGCTGAACAGGATGTGGCCGACAACGACGTCGTCCGCCTCGGCCACCAGCTCCACCAGGGCGTCGCCGTCTCCGCGCAAGGCCTCGACGAGGTCGGCTTCGTCCGGCCGGCCGAAGGCGGCGGTCACGACGGCGCGGATGGCCTCGTGGTCCTCCAGCGTCGCCGGCCGGATCACCATGCGCCGATTTTTGCCGCCTCGCCGAGCGGGATCATGAGGCAGCCCACAGTCCCGTCAGCCACG
>JBKJII010000271.1:0-10900 GCA_046598505.1 Caulobacter sp.
CCTGGGCGGTGCCGCTCGGGTCGATCCCGCAGATCGTGCTGGCGATGATCGTCATGGGCTCCGGCTTTGGAGCCAGCTGGGCCTTCGCGGCCAAACGCATCGTCGCCAGCCTGTCCGAGGCCGAGCAGGCGCTGGGCTCCTCAGCGGTGCCCACCGCCCAGCTGATCGGCGGAGCCTTCGGGGCCGCCGCCGCCAGCGCCGTCGCGAGCGCCCTGGGCTTCGCCGACGGGGTCGAGCCCGGCAACGGCGCGGTCAACGGCCTGTGGCTGTTCGCCGCCTTCATCCCGGTGTCCCTCGTCGGCTGGTGGGCGGCCTGGCGGTTGGGCGGGCTTGCGCCCAAAGACCAACCGCAAAAAGCCGCCGGCCGCGCCCGCGCCGATTAGCCACCAGACCCCGCCCGGCTCACGCATCATCACGACGATCACGGCAAGCGACCCGCCGAGCACCGCGAGCAACACGATCCAGCCAAGCGGCGTCAGCCGGTGGTTGGGCTGACGGAGGCGATTGAGGACGCTCATGGAAAGGAGGCTAACCCGGCCTCCGCCCGGAGTCAGGCGGCCGAGGCGACCAGGACGATGGTCACGCCGAGCAGGAACGAGCCCAGCGCCACCGCGCCGGCCGCGCGGGCCAGACCATCGACGCCCGTGAACAGCGTCCACAGGCCGAACGCGGCGGGCGTATGGGTCGCTTCGATCCGGAAGGTCGCGGAGTTGGACATGGTAAATTCCTCTCGGGGCGCCTCCCTAAAGGCGTCCGACCGGGATGACCACCCCTGAAACACCCCGAATTGAGGATCCGTCGTCGTCAGGCCGGCGCCAGGGCCGCGTCCTCGACCACCTTGACCACGTCGGCCATGATGCCGGTCAGCTTGAAATCCTTGGGCGTGTAGACCCGCCGCACGCCCATCTGTTTGAGGATCAGCGCGTCGTCGGGCGGGATGATGCCGCCCACCACCACAGGGATATGGCCGAGCCCCTCGGCGCGCATCAGCCGGACCACTTCCTGCACCAGATCGAGGTGTGATCCGGAGAGAATCGACAGGCCGACGACGTGGGCTTTGGTCTCCGTGGCCCGGCGGACGATCTCGTCCGGCGTCGAGCGGATGCCGTCGTAGTGGACCTCCATGCCGACGGCCCGGGCGCGGGTGGCGATCTGCTCGGCGCCGTTGGAATGGCCGTCGAGGCCGGGCTTGCCGATCAGGTAGGTCAGGGTGCGGCCCAGAACCTGACCGACCCGCTCGACGTCCTTCTTCACCGCCTCGATGTCCTCGGCGTCCTCGCCGGTGGCCACGACCACGGCGACGCCGGTCGGGCCGCGGTATTCGCCGAACACCTCGCGCAGGGCGAAAGCCCATTCGCCGGTCGTGACGCCGACCTTGGCGGCTGCAATCGAGGGTTCCATGATGTTTCGGCCATCCGCGGCGGCCGCCTTGAGGTCCGCCAGGGCCGCCTCGACCGCGCCGTGATCGCGGGCCGCGCGCCAGGCCTTCAGACGGCTGACGACCCCCGCCTCCAGTCTGGGATCGACGGTCTCGATCGAGCCTTCGCCGGCCGAGAGCGGCGACTGCTCCGTATCCGTCCAGCGGTTGACGCCGACCACGGTCATGCCGCCGGTCTCGACCGCCCGCACCCGCGCGGCGTTCGAGCCGACCAGCTCGCTCTTCATGTAGCCGATGGCCGCCGCTGCGCCGCCGATCGCGTCGATCTTCGCCAGCTCGGCCAGGGCGCCGGCCTTCAGCTCGGCGACCTTGGCCTCGACCACGTGGCTGCCGGCGAACAGGTCCTCGTATTCCAGCAGGTCGGTCTCATAGGCCAGCACCTGCTGCATGCGCAGCGACCACTGCTGGTCCCAGGGCCGGGGCAGGCCGAGCGCTTCGTTCCAGGCCGGCAGCTGCAGCGCGCGGCAGCGGGCGTCCTTGCTCAGCGTCACCGCCAGCGCCTCGATCAGGATGCGGTAGGGATTGTTCTCCGGCTGCTGCTCGGTCAGGCCGAGGCTGTTGACCTGAACGCCGTAGCGGAAGCGACGGGCCTTGGCGTCCTGCACGCCGTAGCGGTCCTTGAGGATCTCGTCCCACAGGGCGGTGAACGCGCGCATCTTGCACAGCTCGGTGACGAACCGGACGCCGGCGTTGACGAAGAAACTGATCCGGGAACAGACGATCTCGAAGTCCTCGTCCGGCACCTGGCCGCCGGCGCGCACGGTGTCGAGCACCGAAATGGCCGTGGCCAGCGCATAGGCCAGCTCCTGCTCCGGCGTCGCTCCGGCTTCCTGCAGATGGTAGCTGCAGACGTTCATCGGGTTCCATTTGGGCACCTCGCGGTAGCACCAGGCGATCATGTCGCCGATCAGCCGCAGGCTGGGCTCAGGCGGGAAGATGTAGGTCCCCCGGCTGAGATACTCCTTGATCAGATCATTCTGGGTCGTGCCCTGCAGCGCCGTGCGCGGCGCGCCCTGCTCGTCGGCCAGGGCGACGTACATCGCCAGCAGCCAGGCGGCCGGCGCGTTGATCGTCATCGAGGTGTTCATCTGGTCCAGCGGGATGCTGTCGAACAGCAGCCGCATGTCGCCCAGATGCCCGATCGGCACCCCGACCTTGCCCACCTCGCCCCGCGCCAGGATGTGGTCGGCGTCGTAGCCGGTCTGGGTCGGCAGATCGAAGGCCACCGACAGCCCGGTCTGCCCGGCCGCCAGGTTGCGCCGGTACAGGGCGTTGGACGTCTCCGCCGTCGAGTGCCCCGCATAGGTGCGGAAGATCCACGGGGCGTCGGGGGCGTGCTGGAAGGGCTTGTCGGTCATGGGCGCGGATCATGGCGATAGCGGTGTTGCGGTGCAACATTTTTGCGCGGGAGGCTGACGTGGGCGTCAAGAGCGCAATGATCGTGCTCTTTCACCCGCTCATCCCGGCGAATGCCGGGACCCAGACTAAAGAGCGGCGCCGCTAACGAGCTGAGAGCGAGTTCTGTCATCTGGGTCCCCGCATTCGCCGGGATGAGCGGAAAAAATCAGTGCCGAGAAAACCTCGGAGCCCGCTTCTCCAGAAACGAGGCCACCGCTTCCCGGTGATCGGCGCTGTCAGCCAGCAGGGCGAGGGCGTCGTCGGTCAGGAGCGCCTGCGACCCGGCGTCCATCGCGGCGAACCGCTTGGCCGACTCGACCGCCAGCGGCGCGCGACCCGCAATGTGCGCCGCAAGCGCCAGGGCCTCGTCCAACAGACGGTCCGCCGGAACCACCGCCGTTACCAGTCCGGTCCGCAACGCCGTCGTCGCGTCGACCGGCAGCCCGGTCAGCAGCATGGCCTTGGCGGGACCCAGGCCGATCAGCCCCGGCAGCCGCCCGACCGAGGCCATCAGCCCGACATTGACGCCGGAGGCCGTGAAGGTCGCGCCCTCCGCTGCAATGCGGATGTCGCAGGACAGGGCCAGATCCAGCCCGCCGCCCAGCGCGCCGCCGTTGACCGCCGCGATCACCGGCATGCGCAGCGCCTCGATGCGACCCATCAGGGCATTGAAGTCGCTGATCGGCGACAGATCGTCCGGCGCCCGGTCGGCCAGTTCGCGCAGGTCGTTGCCGGCGCAGAACAGCTTGCCCCGCCCGGTGATGACCACCGCCCGCAGGTCGAAGTCCGCCTCGATCGCGTCCAGGCCCTCCCCCAGCAACCGCCGCATACCCGCGCCGAGCGCGTTGGTCGGCGGCAGGTCGAGCGTGATCAGGGTCACATGTGGCGTCGGTCGGCTGAAATGGATGGTCATGGCGGCGCGGCCCTCCCGTCCCGCAGACCTAACACTGCTGGGCGGCCCGCGACCATGTTGCGCCGCACAAGAATCCGCTTGCCAGTTTCAAACAGTTGTCACACGATCCTTCCCTTGCGGGCGGCGAACGGCGGTGTCTCAGGGCACAGCTTTGCGCCGAACTGCTTTAAATTGACGGATCACGGGCCGGTTTTCGTCGGGCGGCCCGATGACTCGCGAAACGCCGGACCATCCCCCGGCGCTACTGCATTGCAACAGAAACGCGCCCAAGAACGCCACACGGACCGCCAGTCATGACCACCGCCACCCTCGAAAAGACGCCCGTGAAGGACCTCTACGAAATCGGCGAGATCCCGCCGCCCTTCCATGTGCCGAAAAACATGTACGCCTGGGCTGTCCGCAAGGATCGCCACGGGCGCCCGGCGACGGCCATGCAGGTCGAGGTCGTGCCGACCTGGGAAATCGGCGAGGACGAGGTGCTGGTGCTCGTGATGGCCGCGGGCGTGAACTACAACGGCGTCTGGGCCGCCCTCGGCGAGCCGATCAGTCCGCTCGACGGCCACAAGCATCCCTACCACATCGCCGGATCCGACGCCTCGGGCATCGTCTGGGCCATCGGCTCGAAGGTGAAGCGCTGGAAGCTCGGCGACGAGGTGGTCATCCACTGTAACCAGGACGACGGCGACGACGAGGAGTGCAACGGCGGCGACCCGATGTTCTCCACCAGCCAGCGCATCTGGGGCTACGAGACGCCGGACGGCAGCTTCGCCCAGTTCTGCCGCGTGCAGTCGCGCCAACTGCTGCCCCGCCCCCGCCACCTGACCTGGGAAGAGAGCGCCTGCTACACCCTGACCCTGGCCACCGCCTACCGCATGCTGTTCGGCCACAAGCCGCATGAGTTGAAGCCCGGCCAGAACGTGCTGGTCTGGGGCGCCTCGGGCGGCCTGGGCGTGTTCGCCGTGCAGCTGGCCGCCGTGGCCGGGGCCAACGCCATCGGCGTGGTCAGCTCGGACGACAAGGTCGACTTCGTGCTCAGCCAGGGCGCCAAGGCGGTGCTGAACCGCAAGGAATTCAACTGCTGGGGCCAGCTGCCGACGGTCAACGGGCCCGAGTTCAACGACTACATGAAAGAGACCCGCAAGTTCGGCAAGGCCGTGTGGCAGATCACCGGCAACCGCGACGTCGATATGGTGTTCGAACACCCCGGCGAGTCGACCTTCCCGGTGTCGGTGTTCCTGGTGAAGCGCGGCGGCATGGTGGCCATCTGCGCCGGCACCAGCGGCTACAACCTGACCATGGACGCCCGCTTCCTGTGGATGCGCCAGAAGCGCGTCCAGGGCAGCCACTTCGCCAACCTGATGCAGGCCAGCGCGGCCAATCAGCTGGTGATCAACCGCCAGGTCGATCCGTGCCTGTCCGAGGTGTTCCGCTGGGACGACATCCCCGCCGCCCACGAGAAGATGCTCGATAACCAGCACCTGCCCGGCAACATGGGCGTGCTGGTCTGCGCCCAACGCCCGGGCTTGCGCACCTTCGAGGAAGTGCAGGAAATCTCGGCGGAGATGGGGGTTTAGGCTTTAGGGACAGACACCCGAGGGTGTCTGTCCCTGTTGCGCAGGGTGGAGCTGTTCGGCATCCGGTGCGAGGCGGATAACCGCTCCCGACTCGGAGCTACCGCCTTAACCCGGGGCGATCTCCTGCCCGAAGACCACGAGATTTCCATCAGGAGCCCGGATCAGCAATTCGCGTTGCCCATAAGGCTGGTCCACGGGTCCATACACATGGCCCTCCGGCAAGGCTGCCAGGGCCGGCCCGATGGCGCTTTCAACTTCCAAAAGATCGCGCACGTCAATGTAGTAGGCGAACCCGCCATGCGCCGCAGCCAGCTCGGCGGGGCGATCATGCCACTGAATGCGAATACTCGCTCCCTCGCGCTCGACATAGGCGTAGCGGTCGCCACGGATCGGCGCCGCGAAACCGAGCACGTCGACGAAGAAGTCTGTCGCCGCTTCGACGTCGGCGACATGCATGAACGGGGTGATCTGGAGCGTGTTGCCGGTCATTGCGCTACGATAGCTCAATCATTCCGTGATGTCCGCTGTCCACCCACAGCCGCCCATCTGAGAGTCAGCATTCCAACCTGGGCCCACCCCGCCCTTCAGCCTTGGCGGAGCATTGGGCGGACGGGCGTCTTGCTCAAGGACCGGCTTCGCCGAGGGGGCGGCAGCGGCGGCCAGCAGGGCCGTCCTTGACCAGGGCGACCGCTCGCGCTCCCATTCCATCAAGGCTTTGGGGCGGGTGTGATCAGGACCCTGTTCGGGACAGACACCCGAAGGTGTCTGTCCCTATGACTCCGCCTTCCTCCCCACCACCGTCAGCAGCATCGCCGCCGCGCCGGCCAGCAGCACGATCGGCACGGTCGACAGCACCACTTGCCCCGGGCTCGCCCCGCTGCCCAGCAGCTGGCCGGCCAGCACCGGTCCCAGCGCCGAGCCGAACCGGCCCGCCGCGATGGCCGCGCCCACGCCCGTCCCGCGCACGGCCGGGGCGTAATAGCCGGGTCCAACGCCGTAGAGGCCGAACTGGGTAGCCATGATCAGGAACCCCGCTCCGAACGCGAGGGCCCCCGTCGCAGGCAATCCCGCGCCCGGCGCGGCCAGCGCGAACAGCACCGCGACCAGACCGGCGACCGCCGCCGCCAGTGGCCATCGCGCGCCCAGCCGGTCGATGGTCAGGCCGACCAGCACTCCGCCGGCCACGCCGCCGAGGTTGAACAGGGTCGAGATCCCGGCCGCCGCCCTGCCCTCAACACCGCGCGCCACCAGCAGGCTGGGCAGCCAGTTGAGGAACAGGTGCAGCACCAGGGCGATGGCGGCGTAGGACAGCCACAGACTCAGCGTCGTTCCCAGTCGCCCCTTGCCGAACAGCGCGGCGACGCCGGCGCCGGGTTCCGCGGCCGTGCGCTTCGTCCCCGTCTCCGGCAGCCAGACCCACAGCGCCAGCGCCAGCAGCAGCGGCGCGGCCCCGCCGACGAGGAAGATCACCCGCCAGTCGGCCGCCGCCAGCTCGGTCCGCGCCAGCAGCCCGACCAGTGCGCCGCCCATCGGCATGCCGGCCGTGACGCTCGAGACCACCAGCGTGCGCCGTTTCTCGCTCGCCAGCTCCGAAGCCATGGCGATCAGCATCGGCATGGCGCCGCCAAGACCCAACCCGGTCAGGAACCGAACCGCCAGCAGCGGCTCATAGGAATGGGCCAGCGCGGTCCCCAGCGAGAACAGGCCGAACACCGTGACCGCCGTCAGCAGCACCGGCTTGCGCCCGATCCGGTCGGACAGCGGCCCGGCCAGCGCCGCCCCAAACAACAGGCCGAACAGGCTGGCGCTGAAGGCCCAGCCGGCCTCCGGCTTCGACAGCCCCAGCGCCGGCATCATCTTCGGCGCGGCCACGCCCATCGAGGCGATGTCGAACCCCTCGAGCATGGCCGCCAGCAGGCACAGCCCGATGGCGATCGGGGCCGGTCGGCCGGTGAGTCTGGCGGTGGTCATGGGCTCCCCCGAGCAAAGCGGACGGGCGAGCCTGGATCAGAATCAGGCCGGCGCGAAGCGCTCCTGGAACTGCCTGGCCAGCGCCCCCGCCGCCGAGCCTGTGGCCTGGGGTCCCGCGTTTCCAGCGGTGATCATCGCCACGCCCCGCGCCGGCGCGATGACCGCCGCCGCGTGCCACATCGTGTTGGAGCCCTCGTGAGCCAGGACCGGCCCCTTGCCCCATGGGCGGTCCGTGGAGACGCCCCAGCCGAGCGCATAGGCCCGGCCCTCGCCCGGAACCGGCGTGGTCAGATGCTGGATGGTCGCCGGCTTCAGCACGCCGCCGCCCCGGGTCAGGAACAACCGCACAAAGCGGCCGTAATCGGTCATCGACATGTGCGCGCGTCCTGCGGGACCCATGGCCGGCGGGTTATCGGCCAAGCCGGCCGGATCGACCGCGACCAGCTCCGCCGCCGTGCGGCCGCGATGGCCCCAGGGGTTGGCGCCCTTCGGCGCGCCGAGGCCGGCCGTCTTGATCCCTGCCGGTTTGAACAGCTGCTCGATGATCGCCTGCTCCCAGTCCTGGTTCAGCATCCGCTCGATGGCCGCGCCGACGATGACGTAGTTGAAGTTGGCGTAGGCGAAGGTCCCCGGTTTGCCGGCCGGCGGCTTGCCGAAGATCAGGCCGGCCACCTCCATCCGCTGCTCCCGGATCGGCCGGGCGTCGCGATGGGCCTTCATCAGCCAGCCGCCGGACAGGATCGAGGCCTCCTCGACGCCTGCCCGGTGACCCATCAGCTGCTCGACGGTCGTGGTCCGCCAGGCGGGGTCGAGGGCCAGGTCGGGGAACAGCTCGGGCACGGTCGCGCCCCACCTCGCCCGCCCCTTGTCGACCAGCCGGCCGTAGAGCGCGGCCGTCATGGCCTTGGTGTTGGAGCCCAGGTGCCAGAGGTCGTTGGTCGTCACCAGATCGGGCGCGCCCTTGCGGCGCAGGCCGCCGGCGATCAGGCCTGTGACGCCCCTGGGCGTCACCAGCCCGCCGGTCAGCGCCGGCGAGCCGCTCGACAGCACCAGCGAGTCCAGCCCGTCCTGGGCCGTGGTGTCCGCCGCCCCGGCCCGCGATGTCGCGCCGAAGAGGGCCGCGCCGGCGCCGAGCGCCATCAGCCTGCGTCTGTCGAAGGTCGTCATGGCGCGCTCACGGTTCAACCAAGCGCAGAGTGCAGCCGATCCCGGCGGCAGGCTCAAGTTAAGGTTCGGTCAGGAGGCAGGAAATGGCGCCGCTGAGCTCTCCCGCTTGGGAGAGGAAATGTTTGGCGGAGCCCTTCCGCGCCGCCTACTCTTCCCCAACAACAGATCGGGGAGGATCGCATGAAGACCTGGACGAAAGTCGCACTGACGACGGTGGGCGTCGTAGCGCTGATGGGCGGTATCGTCGCCGTGCGCACCGCCACCTTCAAGCCGGCGACCCAGGTCGATCCAAATGCGGTGACGATCGCCGCCGCCACGCCGGTCGATCAGGCCAACGCGGCCCTGCACCTGTCACAGGCGATCCAGATCCAGACGGTCAGCCACCAGAACCGCGACGAGAACGACTGGGCCCAGTGGGACCGGCTGCACGCCTGGCTGGCCACGACCTACCCCGCCGCCCATGCCGCCATGACCCGCGAGATCCTGCCCAACAAGGCGCTGGTCTACACCTGGCAGGGGTCCGACCCGAGCCTCGCGCCGATCATCCTGATGGGGCATCAGGACGTGGTGCCGGTCACCGCCGGGACCGAAGGCGACTGGAAGCACGCCCCCTTCGCCGGCGAGATCGCCGAGGGCTCTGTCTGGGGCCGCGGGTCGGTCGATGACAAGGGCACGCTGATCATGATGTTCGAGGCCGCCGACGCCATGGCGGCCAAGGGCTTCAAGCCGAAGCGGACGATCATATTCGTCAGCGGCCAGGACGAGGAAGCCGGCGGAACCGGCGCCCGCGCTGCGGCGGCCCTGCTCAAGTCGCGGGGCGTGAAGGCCCTGTTCGCGCTCGACGAGGGCATGGCCGTGGTCAAGGATTTCCCGATGGTCAATCGCCCGGTGGCGGTCATCGGGCTGGGCGAGAAGGGCTATGCGACGCTGAAGATTGTCGCCCCGGCCAAGGGTGGCCATTCCTCGGCCCCGCCGGCCGAGACCGGCGTCGAAACTCTGTCGAAGGCCGTCCTGGCGGTCACCTCGCACCCGTTTCCGATGAGGTTCAGCGGCCCGGGCGCGGACATGATCAAGGCCATCGCCCCCTACGCCGGCGGCATCGTCAAGGTCGCGGCGGCCAACACCTGGCTGTTCGGCCCGGTGCTGATCAGCCAGCTGTCGAAGAGCCCGGCCAGCGCCGCGACGCTGCACACGACCATCGCTCCAACCATGCTCAGGGGCAGCCCCAAGGAAAACGTGCTGCCGCAGGACGCCACGGCCTGGATCAACTACCGCATCGCGCCGGGCCAGACGGCGGCCGACATCATGGGCCGCGCCCGGGCCGTCACGAAGGACCTGGAGGTCCAGCTGTCCTGGGAAGGCCAGACCCACGATCCCTCGCCGGTGTCCTCGACCACGTCTGAAGGCTGGAAGATGCTGGCCGCGCTGGCCTCGGACGGCGGGACGATTCCGGTCGCGCCGGGACTGGTCACCGCCGGCACCGACAGCCGCTACATGACCGGCGTGGCCCAGGACGTGTACCGCTTCGCGCCGATCCATGCCTCGGTCGACGAGTTCGGCATGATCCACGGCACCAACGAGCACATGACGCTCGCAAACCTCAAGCGGATGACCGATTTCTACACCCGCCTGATCGCGACGGCGGCGGGGTAGGGGTTGCGGGGTTCGAGACGCTCGCCTGCGGTTCGCCCCTCACCATGACGTCGGGGGTTGAACCGCCCCCGTTTTCGTCATCCCGAGGTGCGGCGAAGCCGCATCTCGAAGGACGCCCTTCGCGCGCACGACGACAGCCGGTATGTAGGACGCCATGCCCGACGACGCTTCCAGACCTGCCGCAAAAGCCAAACCCGCACCGATGAAGTTTGGTGAAGGTTGGCTGCGTGACTGCTGGTACTTTGCCTGCCAGTCCGTCGCGCTGAGGCCGGGCAGGCTGCAGCGGTTCGAACTGCTGGGCGAGCCCGTGCTGCTGGGCCGGCGGCGGGACGGGGCGGTCTACGCCATCCGCGACATCTGCCCCCATCGCGCCGCGCCCCTGTCGGCCGGCAAACTGGTTCCCGAGCCGGGCGGCGGCGAAAGCGTGGAGTGCCCCTATCACGGCTGGCGCTTCGGCACGGACGGCGCCTGCAGCGCTATCCCGTCGCTGGCCGAGGGCCAGGACCTCGACATCAGCCGCATCCGCGTGAAGCGTTATTCAGCGGCCGAGAGCCAGGGGATGGTCTTCGTCTGGTTCTCCAGCGACGCCCGCTTCGGCATGAGCGACGAGGACGCGCCCGACACGCCGCCGCCGACCTTCCCCGGCGCCGAGGGCCGTCCGGCGATCGTCGACCATATGGACTTCGACACCCACATGGATCACGCCATCGTGGGCCTGATGGACCCGACCCACGCGCCGTACGTCCACGCCGCCTGGTGGGCCCGGTCGGCCAGGCGGATGAAGCC
>JBKJII010000274.1:0-4118 GCA_046598505.1 Caulobacter sp.
TGCGGTAGAGCGTGCCCATGCCACCGTTGTCCTTGACCCAGATGCAGATGTTTTTCAGGTCTGTGTAGATCGGTTCGGCCGCGGCCAGCAGCTCACCCGCGTGGCGCCAGTCCATGCAGACATAGTGCAGCGCGCCATCGCAGCTGTGCTCGAACGCCAGGGCCAGGCTGCGGGACAGGAACACTGTGAACTGGGCCGCCGACATCTCGCCGACAGCCATGGCGAACTCGCGGTGGCGGACCTTGCCCTTGCCCGAGACGACACCATCAATTTTCAAATTGTACGGCGGGTCCGTGAACACCATCGCCGCTTTCTGGCCCCCCATCAGCTCGACCAGCGAGGCCGGCTCCAGGGCGCTGGCGCAGAGGATGCGGTGCTCGCCCAGGCGCCACAGATCGCCTGGCGCGGCCACCGCCGGGCCCGAGGAGGCCGGCGTAAGGTTGTCCGCCGGGTCCGGACCCTGGACGTCGTCATCCAGACCCTCGATCCGCAGATCGATCTCGCCCATCGAGAACCCCGTCGCCTCGATGCTGAAGTCCAGGTCCTGTTCCGACAGCTCCTTCAGCACTTCGCCCAGCAGCCGGTCGTCCCATGACGAGGTATCGGTCAGCCGGTTGTCGGCGATGGCGAAGGCCCTTGCCTGGGCGGCGGTCAGGTGGCCCAGCCGGATGACCGGGACCTCGTCATGGCCAAGCAGCTGGCAGGCCGCCAGGCGGCCGTGGCCAGCAACCACCAGACCATCGGCGTTGATCAGGATCGGGACGTTGTAGCCGAAGCTCTCGATGCTGCGGGCGATCTGCTTGATCTGCGCCTTGGAATGCTGGCGGGCGTTGCGTGGATCAGGCTGGATCGAGGCGATGGCCGCCCATTCGACGGCCAGGGTGTTGGGTTTTGAAGGCACGGTGGTTTCTCCGAAAGCCGGCGGGCGCCGGCGCTCGGAGGGTGCAAGGTGGGATCACGCCAGCCGGGCTATTGGGATCAGGACTTCGGGTTCCGCGCCCTGCTGACGGCATTGCAGAAGGACCGCCGGGTCATCGAAGCGGTCTTATTGAGCTTACTGTTCGAATCGTACTGCACGCAGGTCTGCCGGGGATCGGCCGGGTGAAGCTCATTGGGGTCAAGGCCGCGCTCCTCCAGGGCGGACAAGAAGTGCGGCCACAGCTCTTTGGCCGTCAGCTCCCGGTGCTCGGGGCTGTTGGCGAGCCGGCCTATCACTTCGCTCATGCGTGAGCCGTCGGCGAGTTTGCCGCGGGGCTTGGCAGCGGTAGCAGCCTGGGCGACATGTCTCCTGAAACCCAATGCAAGGAATGGCTCGGCGATAACACCGCTTACGAATCTGAAGCCGGCACGCTCATTGCCAGGCCCCAGATCCGCAAGGTGGCGGCGGACTTTGAAAAAGGCGTGAGCGCGGAGCAAAGGCACATATGCTGGACCATACCTTGCGTCCCAGAAAACCAACCAATCTTCAAAGGGTCGGTTGATGTCGACCTTCAGAAAATGGATCGTGGCCAACCCCTCGTCGGTCCAGCCCTGCTCCCGGAGGCGGTGGACGATGATTTGTTCGTCGCTGGTCGGGCTAGGGTCGGCGCTTGAGGACAACTGCATAGCCACCTCACATTCAGAACAAAGTGGCAACTTTGTTGCATAAGGATCGTCGGAGGGCAATCGAAGAAGGTGTCTTTAGCCTTCTCCCCAGGGCGCGTGGAATGTCCGCCTTGCGCCGATTGTGTTGAAAAAGGCTGGTTGAAGCGATGACCTGGGCCTGATTCACTCTCCTTGCGACAGGAGAGATGGCCATGATGGGTGATCGTCGAGTCGAGCAGGCGGCGCTGTTCTACGAGTTCTCGCTCGAGGGCCATGTTCCGGCCGAGCACATGCTGCGCGCGATTGATCGGTTCGTGGATCTGGACGGTGTGAGGGCGCATGTGGCGCCGTTCTACAGCTCGATCGGTCGGCCTTCGATCGATCCGGAGCTGCTGATCCGGATGCTGATCGTCGGCTATTGCTTCGGGATCAGGTCGGAGCGTCGGCTGTGCGAGGAGGTGCATCTCAACCTCGCCTATCGCTGGTTCTGCAGACTTGGCCTCGACGGCGATGTGCCGGACCACTCGACCTTCTCGAAGAACCGCCATGGCCGCTTCCGCGACAGCGATCTGCTCCGGCATTTGTTCGAGACCGTCGTGGCCCGCTGCATGACCGAGGGTCTGGTTGGCGGCGAGGGTTTCGCAGCTGACGCCAGCCTGATCCAAGCCGATGCGAACCGCCAGCGCGGTGTCCCAGGCGCTGCAGGGCTGCCGCCTGAGGCTGCGAGCCGGGCCATCGAAGAGTACCTGGCAGTGCTGGACGAAGCCGCCTTTGGCGGGGCGACGCCGGTCGTTCCGAAGTTCATCTCGCCGATCGACCCGGCCGCCAGATGGACGGCCGCCGACAAAGGGCCGGCCTACTTCGCCTATTCCACCAACTATCTGATCGACCTCGATCACGCTGTGATCGTCGATGTTGAAGCCACCACGGCCATCCGTCAGGCCGAGGTCGGCGCGGTCAGGACCATGATCGAGCGCGTCGCCGAGCGCCACGACCTACAGCCCGCGCGGCTCGCCGCCGACACCGCCTATGGCTCGGCGGAGATGCTCGACTGGCTGATCAACAAGCAGCAGATTGCGCCGCACATCCCGGTCATCGACAAGTCTGGCCGCGACGACGGGACTTTCGCCCGCAGTGACTTCACCTACGACCCCGCCGCCGACACCTATCGCTGCCCGACCGGCAAGACCTTGAAGCGCAACCGGCGCGCCTTCCGCACGCCACGCCCGAACGCGCCGCCGGACGACACCTATCGCTATCGCGCCGGCAAGGCCGACTGCGACGCGTGCGAACTGAAAAGCCGCTGCTCGCCCAACACGCCGGCGCGAAAGGTGACGCGCTCGATCTACGAGGGCGCCAGGGACCTCGCCCGCGAGATCGCCAAGACCGACGCCTACGTCACCTCAAGACGAGAGCGGAAGAAGGTCGAGATGCTGTTCGCCCACCTCAAAAAGATACTGAAGCTCGACCGACTGCGCCTACGCGGCCCCCAAGGCGCCCGAGACGAGTTCCACCTCGCCGCCACCGCCCAGAACCTGAGAAAACTCGCCAAGCTGATCTCGCCGCCGGCCCCGGCAACCGCCTGAGGAGCGGCCGCGGTCGCTCGCGCCGATCTGCGACGCCGCCTAGCGACGGCCTTTTTCAACACAATCCCCCAGTAGCGGACATTGGCATCACGCCGGAAAGAGGACATCCAATGCCGACGGTGGCCGGTGACCGTTCCCTACTTCCGAAGCTTAGGAAGTCTCCCTGCGAACAGAAGCGCATCGACGCAACGTCCCGCCACCTTGTTCGAGATGCCGAGCTGTCCGGCGACAGCCTTGGTCACGCCAGCCGGCCATTCTGTTCTCGGGGCGCTAGGAAAAGCTTCGAAGACGGTCGTGTCCCTGGACGTGGTGTAGCTCGCCGGCGGTAGCTTTGCCGCTCGCGACGCGCGCCTTCCCCATGGCGCCGTAGCGAGCGAGCGGCAAAGCGGTGGTCATCCGCGGTTCTTCGGTAGGGTCGGGTTGCGAGACGCAACCCTGACCGAGGAACCGAAGATGACCGACGAGATGATGGCCCTGCGCGGGCTGATGGAAAAGAGCCCGGACGCCGATTTGCTGCGCGAGATGATCGGGTTCGCGGCGACGCGGCTGATGGAGCTGGAGGTGGGCGGCCTGACCGGGGCGGCGCATGGCGAGAAGAGCCCCGAGCGGCTGGCCCAGCGCAACGGCTACCGCGACCGCGACTGGGAGACCCGGGCGGGCACCGTGGAGCTGCGGATCCCCAAGCTGCGCAAGGGCAGCTACTTCCCGGGCTTCCTGGAACCCAGGCGGCTGGCGGAGAAGGCCCTGACGGCGGTGATCCAGGAGGCCTACATCCAGGGCGTCTCGACCCGCTCGGTGGACGACCTGGTCAAGGCCATGGGCATGGGCGGCATCTCCAAGAGCCAGGTCTCGCGGCTGTGCGAGGAGATCGACGAACGGGTTGGAGCCTTCCTGGACCGCCCGATCGAGGGCGACTGGCCCTATCTGTGGATCGACGCCACCTATGTG